>NZ_LT906470.1:0-105000 GCF_900187285.1 Veillonella rodentium
ATGCAAAGTTTTATAAAAAACTTGATTGATCAGCAGCCCGTCATCAGTAATGCATTACAAAATGCGATTACCACCGTGCTCGGATCCCATCATGATATGGTGTTATTCGACTTTAACCAACAAGATGCGGGTACTGAAAGCACCATGCAGGATACATTCGATGATGCACCTGTCGCGGCACCGCCTATGCCGTTGCCGCCTCTCAATGACAAGCCGTATCAGGAGGAGTTTTACACGCCGGTCTATCAGGAGCCTGTTTATATTGAACGCGCTCCGTCGCCTGTGGATATTCCCGATGAACCTATGATAGCGCCTAAAAAGGTGTCCGAATCGGTTCCCACCTTGCAGTCGGATAATGTACCGGTCGATTTATCCTTATCAAATCTGAATCCCGCGTACCGCTTCGATAATTACGTTACGGGCAATGCCAACCGTATTCCGTTCGGAGCCGCTCAAAATGTGGCGGAATTTCCGGGCGGCGACTATAATCCGCTCTTCATCTACGGACCGTCGGGGCTCGGTAAAACTCATTTGATGCACGCCATCGGCAATGCCATCAAGGAAAATCACCCGCACATGAAGGTCATGTCCATTACGAGCGAGAACTTTATGAATATCTTCGTCGAAACATTGCAGCGCAATCAGGGCAAACTGTTCCGCAATACATTCCGCAATATCGACGTTCTCATGATTGACGATATTCAGTTTCTTGAAAGCCGTGAAAGTACAAAAACAGAACTGTTCAATACATTTAATGAATTATTAAATAATAATAAGCAGATCGTCCTCACATCGGATACGATGCCGAATGACATGGAACAATTTGAGGACCGCCTCAGATCCAGATTCCAGGCCGGCTACATCGCCACCATGGAAAATCCGGATTTGGAGACGCGCATCGCTATCTTTAAATCTCTGTTAGAACGGGAATACAACAAAAACAAGATCATTCGCATCGATAACGATTCCATCAACTATGTGGCTCTTCAATTCAGCGAAAACGTCCGCGTCCTTCAGGGGGCTTTCAACAAGCTCATCGGTACCGCATCTATCGACCACCGCATGGAATCCATCGATCTGGAATATACTAAACAGGCTCTAGCGGGCCTCGTTCACGCGGAAGAAGTGAACCTGGTCAACATAGAAACTATTCAGAACTTCGTCAGTTCCTATTTCAATATAAAGAAACAGGATTTACTTGGAAAAAAACGAAAAGCTCAATTCGCATTTCCCCGTCAAATCGCCATGTATCTGTGCCGCGATATGATCAATGAAAGCTATCCGCAGATTGCAGCGGCTTTCTCGCGCGACCATACGACAATTCTTCACGCTTATGAAAAAATAACGAAAGAAATCGAAAAAAACGAAGAAACAAAATTGATGATTGGAGAAATCAAACAGAAATTAACAACCTGTGGATAAGTATGTGGATATAATGTGTACAACATTGTGGATATCACAAAATTTCGTATTTGCTGTGAATATGTGGATAACCGGGTACAACCTGTCAACAGGGTTATACACAAGCCAAGTGATACATAGTCACTGGCGCCATCGTACTTTTACACATATAAACAGCACTCTACTACTACTTCTACTAAACTAATAAACAAATCAGAAAACCAGTAGAAACAGATCTACCGTAGAATATATATAAGGAGAACATTATGCATATTAAATTTCCGAAAATAAATCTTCAAAAAGCAATCAACGTATTACAGAAGGTATCTCAAAATAAAACAAGTTCAAACTTACCGGGTGCTATCTATATGACAACCAAAAACGGACAAGTGGAACTACAGGGTAATGACTTTGAACTGGGTATCCGTTTGAGCATTGAAGGTGAAATTTTAGAACCCGGGACAATGGTTGTAGGATCACGTTATTTTCAAGAATTAATCCGTAAATTACCGGGTGATACGATTGAACTCTATAAACCGGAAGATGGAAATTCATTAACAATCACATCGGGGTCCTCCGAATTCAACCTTGTTACACTTCATCCCGATGATTTTTCACTGGTAGAGCAAATTCACGATCAGGATCATCTTAACATCGACAGCTTTGCCATGAAAGAACTCATCGATTTAACAAATTATGCGGCCGCTACCGATGAAGACCGTCCTGTATTTACAGGGGCTCTTCTTGAAGTAAAGGAATCGGAAGTTACCATGGTTGCAACAGATACACATCGCATGGCGGTTAAGAAAATCACCATCGAAGAACCTGCGACGACTCCGATGCGCGCCATCATTCCTACAAAAACATTGGCCGAAGTATCCCGCTTATTACCGACGGATAATCCGGCTGTAATCAATATCATCTGGAATCGTACGCAGATCGCTTTCAATTTTGAATCGATTTATATCATTTCCCGTTTGATTGAAGGCACATATCCTGAATATGAAAAGGTAATTCCGTCTCAATTTGATTCCAGCGCCATCATCGACAGCAAGGAATTTGCCGGTGCCGTAGATCGCGTATCGTTGTTGGCAAAGGATATCAGCTATAATGTCATCCGCTATGACTGGTCTGAAAGTAAGGTAACCTTATCCACACAGAATTCCGAAATCGGTATGGCTAAAGAGGATGTGCCTGTGGAATTTAAGGGCGTGCCGTTTACCATTTCTTTCAACGGTCGCTATATTGCAGATATTTTGCGTCACAGTTCGGGCGAAAATATTCATCTGTATCTGAAACAGAACGGACCTGTTGTGATTCGTCAGGATAATAATCCTAATTATACCTATGTCGTAACGCCTGTTCGTACGAATTCGTAATAGGAGGGCCTTATGAAAGAACAACGTCAGGTTCCTATTCATACTGAATATATTCAAATCGATCAGCTGTTAAAATTGGAAGGCATCATCGAAACGGGCGGTCAGATTAAAACGTTTATCGATGATAAAGCCCTCACATTGAACGGTCAGATCGTTACGGAAAAGCGCAAGAAATGCCGTGTCGGTGATGTCATAACCTGTGAAGGCATCGATGTGGATTTCGTTGTTACCAAAGAGGAGGCATAATCGGTGAGAATTGACTCACTGCAATTATTCCAGTTTCGCAACTACAAGGATATTCAGATTCAGTTCAACCCGGAAATCATCGTCCTGTACGGTACAAACGGGGCGGGGAAGACGAATATCCTCGAGTCCATATATGTAGGAACTATCGGCAAGAGCCATCGCACGAACGATACATCGGATATGTTATTATTCAACGCGGATGAAGCAGGTCTCGTCGTGAAGTTCGAGAAAAAGGATACGCCTCAGAAGGTAAATATCAAGTTGTTCCGTCAAGGGGCGAAGGATATCAGATTGAATGATACGAAGATTTCTCAAAAGGAACTCATCGGTACATTGAATACGGTTATCTTCTGTCCGGAGGACTTACAGCTCATCAAGGGCAGCCCCTCTGGGCGTCGTCGATTTCTTGATATGGAAATCTCCCAGACAAGCGCTACCTATTATCATCAGATCATACAATATAACCGGTTGTTGCAGCAACGCAATGCGCTGTTAAAAGAATACCGCGGTAAGCAGAGCATACCTCTCGATGAATGGGATTTACAGCTGGCGGATATGGCGAGTTTTATCGTAAAAAAACGCCTTGAAAGTCTAAAGAAAATCAATCTTCTCATCGATCTGATGAATCGTAAGCTCACGGGAGGTCTTGAAAATCTCACCATCAGCTATGAACAGTCATATATTGAGGACGGTTCTTTGGAATATACGAAGGAAGGCTTTTACGAGCGAATCAAGGCGGCTTTGCCGCTGGATCGTCATCGACTTACGACCAGTGTTGGTCCTCATCGCGATGATTTGAGATTTTTCTCGGACGGCATGGATCTAAAAAAATTCGGATCTCAGGGACAGCAGCGAACGGCCGTTTTGTCGCTCAAGTTGAGTGAACTGGAATTCATCAAATCCGAGGTGGGTGAATATCCGGTACTTTTATTGGACGATGTCCTGAGTGAATTGGACGAGTCGAGACGGGCGAATTTATTGCAGTTTATTCACAAACGAATTCAAACATTTATTACTACGACGGATATTCATGATTTTCAGGATTTAAAATCCGTTCAATTTATTCATTGTGAAGGGGGACAGATTCAGTATGGAAAGCCTTGATCTATGTTTGCCTATGGCTTTGAGTAAACTGAATTTGCTGGAACAGTATAAATTGAATACCCTCATGCATCACTGGCATGATGTGGTGGGGGCTGTTATCGCCTCTCATGCGCAGATTGTGGATATCAAGCCGCCCCTCGTCATCATCAGCGCGGATACATCCATGTGGATGCAGGAATTACAGATGCAGAAACGGCGCATCATCGAGGAAATCAACAACTATTACGGTCGTGAAATCATTGAGGATATCCGATTTATCATGCGTCGTCAGAGTTATGTGAAAGCAGCGGAAAATAAGGGATTGTCCATTCCGGATATGCCTGTTCCGGATAAGAATATAGATTTTGACAGTATCGTGCTTTCAGAGGACGATGTGAAAGCTATCGATCGGTCTTTAGAGAAAACGGATAATGAGAAATTAAAATCAGCTTTCAGAAAGATACAAATTACGCGGCGCAAGAAGGAAATTTATTTGGAGCGCTGCGGATATCATCGCTGTCATCGATGCGGCATGCATATGCAATCGAAAAAAGACGTATGTCCCACCTGCGAATATGAGATGCATCGGGAACATATCAAGGCCATTAAGGCTGTGATTCGAAAATATCCGTACATAAAGTACAGTGACTGTCAGACCTTTATTGAATGTACATTTATTCATTTTGCAGAAGCGATGCGGGAATGCATATACTTTTATTTGGATAAGATTTATAAGGGGTCAATCAATCGTCGTCACATGTATATGGCGGCTATGCTCATTACCCATAAAAAACAGGACGAACTGACGGAGCAGCACGTCATTAATCTGTGTAATAAATATCGATCCAAATTCCTTGCGGAAGAAAAACAACGCAAAATTGATGCGTTGAATGGGGTTCTTGAAAAATAAATGTACATTTGAAAATTTGATAAGCATAAAAATAAATTATATTTCAGTTATAGAATATATTTTTTTGGGATGCTTTTAATTAGTACAATAAGGAGTTTCTATGTACGTTCATATCGGTGATACCGTAGCGGTACCTATAGAATCCATCATCACCATGGTTCATGCAAAGGGCGGAAAATCTCATAAAAGTCCGATTCATCATTATGAATCGATGGAATATATCGCCATGGTGCCGGATGAAAAAATCAAGACATATGTGGTGACAGATGACTGCATATACGCATCCGGTATCAGTATTAAGACATTAATGAGACGAATTGATGAATTTTATAGTATAATAAACAGATAAGTTAAATTTCCTTACCCGTTGTGGGTTAGGGTTTTGTTAGGAGGAGTTTGTTTCATGCCTGAACAAAATTATGGGGCCCAGAATATTCAAGTATTAGAAGGTCTTGATGCGGTTCGTAAACGCCCGGGGATGTATATCGGCAGTACGTCTGTACGCGGTTTACATCATCTCGTATATGAAGTAGTGGATAATTCCGTGGATGAAGCGCTCGCAGGTTATGCGACGCATATCGAAGTATCTATCAATCCCGATAACAGTGTTACCGTAGTGGACGACGGTCGCGGTATTCCTACGGGAATGCACGAATCCGGTATGTCCGCCGTGGAATTGGTGTTGACCAAATTACATGCAGGCGGTAAATTCGGCGGCGGCGGATATAAAGTATCCGGCGGTCTGCACGGCGTAGGTATTTCCGTTGTTAACGCATTGAGCGAATGGACGAAGGTGCAGGTATCTCAAAATGGTATCATTCAGGAGATTACTTTCGCCCGCGGTCATAAAACATCGGAACTTACTGAAATCGGTAAGTCTGAAAGCACGGGTACTACCGTTATATTCAAGCCTGATGCTGAAATCTTTGAAACCATTGAATTCAATTTCGATACATTGAAAATACGCCTTCAGGAATTGGCGTTCCTCAATAAAGGTCTTCGTATCACATTGAGCGATTTGCGCCAGGATGAACCGCGTGTGGAAAGCTTTCACTATGAAGGCGGCTTGAGTTCTTTCATAACGTTCCTGAACGAAAATAAGGAAGTCGTAAATCCGACGGTAATCGACATTGAAAATACAAAGGATGATGTGGTCGTGGATGTAGCTCTTCAATATAATGACAGCTACAGCGAAAATATTTTGTCCTTCGTAAATAATATCAATACCGTGGATGGCGGTACACATCTGTCGGGTTTCCGCTCCGCTTTGACTCGTACATTGAACGATTACGGTCGTAAGGCCGGCTTGATCAAGGAAAATGAATCCAATCTGTCCGGCGAGGACGTGCGCGAAGGTTTGACCGCCGTCGTTTCCGTGAAAGTACTGGAACCTCAGTTTGAAGGTCAGACGAAAACAAAACTCGGCAACAGCGAAGTTAAGGGGATTACCGATGTCATCGTGTCGGACGGACTCAAGACATTCTTTGAGGAACATCCGCAGGATGCGAAGAAAATCATCGAAAAGGCGACCATGGCGAGCCGTGCTCGTGAGGCTGCCCGTAAAGCCCGCGATTTGACGCGCCGCAAAAATGCTCTTGAAGTGTCCAGCTTGCCCGGTAAATTGGCTGACTGCTCCGAAAAGGATACATCCATGACGGAAATTTATCTCGTCGAAGGTGATTCCGCGGGCGGTAGTGCTAAACAGGGCCGTGATCGCCGTTATCAGGCGATTTTGCCGTTGCGCGGCAAAATCCTTAACGTAGAAAAGGCGCGCCTTGATAAAATTTTGGCAAATAACGAAATTCGATCCATGATTACCGCTTTCGGTACAGGCATCGGCGATGAATTCGATATTACGAAATCCCGTTACAACAAGATTATCATCATGACGGATGCGGACGTCGACGGCGCTCATATCCGTACTCTGTTGTTGACATTCTTCTACCGCTATATGAAACCGCTAGTAGAAGAAGGTCACATTTATATCGCTCAACCGCCTCTTTATCAGATCAAGAAGGGCAAATCTCACTGGTATGTATATTCCGATGCGGAAATGACCGCTAAACTTGATGAAATAGGCCGTGACGGCATTACGATTCAGCGATACAAAGGTTTGGGGGAAATGAACCCTGAACAATTATGGGAAACGACGATGAACCCTGAAAATCGCACGATTTTACAAGTTAGTCTTGAAGATTCCATTGAAGCGGATAAAATCTTTACCGTATTGATGGGCGATAAGGTGGAACCGCGTCGTAAATTTATTGAAGATAATGCTAAGTACGTGCGTAATCTCGATTTATAAGGAGTACACATGTCTGATAATCAACATAATAACGTAGAGTATACGTCTAATACACAACAACATTTAAAACGCTCCCTCAAAGCGCGTCATATGAACATGATCGCCTTGGGCGGGGCCATAGGTACCGGTCTTTTCGTGGCCGGCGGTGAGGTGGTCAGTACCGCCGGTCCTGGTGGTGCTCTCGTGGCTTACGGTCTCATCGGGATCATGGTGTACTTTCTGATGACATCTTTAGGTGAGATGGCGACGTACTTGCCGATTCCCGGTTCGTTCGGAACCTATGCAAAACGCTATGTAGATCCTGCATTCGGCTTTGCGTTGGGGTGGAACTACTGGTTTAACTGGGCTATTACGCTGGCTGCGGAGGTGCTCGCAGGGGCGCTCATCATGAAATACTGGTTTCCTGATGTGCCGGCCATCGTGTGGTCCGCGCTGTTCCTTTTCATTTTATTCGGGCTTAACTATTTGTCGACCCGTTCTTTTGGTGAAAGCGAGTATGTGTTCTCCAGCATTAAGGTCATTACGGTATTCGTATTCCTGTTTTGCGGCTTTATGCTGATCCTCGGTATCGGCGGTACATCGCCGGGGTTCACGAACTGGACAGTCGGAGACGCGCCGTTTGTAGGCGGTTGGGAAGCGATTCTCGCCATCTTCATGGTAGCGGGCTTCTCGTTTCAGGGTACGGAGCTCATCGGCGTAGCGGCCGGTGAAGCGGAAGAACCGGAAAAAAATGTGCCGAAGGCGATTAATTCCATCTTCTGGCGTATCTTATTGTTCTATATCGGTGCTTTCACAGTTATCGGTTTCCTCATTCCTTATACGGATCCTAATTTATTGAATTCCAGCATTGAAAATGTGTCCATCAGTCCGTTCACCTTGGTATTCGACCGCTTCGGATTCGCCTTTGCGGCGAGCTTCATCAATGCCATCATTTTGACGGCCGTATTGAGTGCGGGTAACTCCGGTCTCTATTCTTCGACCCGTATGCTCTATGCGTTGGCGAAGGAAGGTCAGGCGCCTAAGATATTCGCTAAATTGAATAAACGAGGTGTGCCTGTTCCGGCATTGGTGTTGACGGCGGCCATCGGTTTGTTTGCATTCCTTACGAGCTTCATCGGTGAAGGTACGGCATATACGTGGATCGTCAATATCTCCGGTCTATGCGGTTTCATCGCCTGGGTCGGCATTGCGGTGGCGCACTATCGTTTCCGTCGTGCTTTCAAGGCACAGGGCAGAGATCTCAGCGAATTGCCGTATAAAGCATCTTTCTTCCCGTTCGGTCCGATTTTGGCGCTCATTCTTTGTATTATCATCATCTGCGGTCAAAATTACACGGCTTTCACAGGCGAGACAATCGACTGGTACGGCGTATCCGTCGCCTATATCGGCCTGCCTGTATTCTTCGCCGTGTATCTAGGCTATAAATATACAAAGAAAACAAAGCTGGTGCCGTTAAAAGAGATTAACCTGAATCGGGATTTCGAACGATAGAGATCCCGAGCGATAGGGATTCCGGTGTATCGACAGTTTCGTTGATGGTATAGATTTTGTTGATATGGACGGACCTGTTTGTATCGGCAGTAAGGAGCCAATTATGATTATTACAACAACAATGCATATTGAAAATTATTCTATAAAAGAATATAAGGGCATCGTATTCGGCGAAGTCGTAGAGGGCCGTAATTTTGTAAAAGATTTTATGTCCGGCATCCGCGATATCGTCGGCGGTCGCAGCGGCAGCTATGAAGAATCCTTGATGAAAGCACGTCAGGCCGCACTCGATGAAATGGCGAGCCGCGCTCAGAAAATCGGCGCTAATGCGATTATCGGCGTATCCTTTCAATACAGCACAGTAGGTGAAACAAACGGCATGCTCATGATTACATGCAACGGAACGGCTGTAGTGATCTGATTTGAATCGGATAATTTAATAAGACATAAAAGGGACTGTAATAGAATGCGGTAAGACGGCATTTATAGTACAGTCCCTTTTCGTTTATCCATCATAAAATATATGCGGTACAAAATGGAATAAATCGATTTATAAAGATACAAAATACAATAAATCTATAGGATAATGTATATTGTAATATAGAGCGGGCCAAAGGTATTATTTAGAAATACAATGTGTTGATTATATGAGATATGTAAAAAAAAAGCTATATCATCAGCGAGCGACTTACGTAGAATGGAGCGAGAGGGTGATATAGCTTTCTTTTTGTCGTTAATTATTAAAAATATAGTAATAAAATAGGCCCGCTCTATATTAATAGAACGAGCCTATAGATTTATTCTATTTTGTACCAAGTTGCATACATCACGGGCAGTACGATGAGTGTTAGTACTGTTGCGACGAGCAGGCCGCCGCTGAAAGCGATGGCAAGAGGGCTCCAGAAAACGGACCCCATGAGGGGAATCATGCCCATGATAGCTGCAATGGCGGTGAGCATGATAGGGCGGAACCGAAGTGTTGCGGAGCTGATGATAGCTTCACGCGGTTCCTGTCCCTGTGCTTTGTGGATTTCGATTTGATCGAGCAGGATGATGGAGTTACGAATGATCATGCCAGACAGAGCGATGATGCCCAGAATGGCCATAAAGCCGAGCGGTGTTCTCGTAATGTTGAGGGCCACTACGACGCCGATGAGTCCGAGCGGAGCCGTTAAGAGAGCCATGAACATGAGCGGAATTCTCTTCAATTGGAACATGAGAATCGTCATGATTACAAAGAGCATGATCGGCATCGGTACCAGTAATTTGTCTACCGCCGTAACGCTCTTTTCCGCGGAGCCGTCGAGGTCGATGGTATACCCTGCAGGCAAGCTGTCACGAATATCCTTTAATTGCTTATAGATTTCATTTGTTTTCGCATTACCGAGGACGCCTTCTTTCACATTGGCGTGTACGCTGATGGTCGGCATCATGTTGCGATGCCAGATGATACCGTCCTCCTGGGTCATCGTAATCGTCGCGATTTGGCTGAGCGGTACGTAATTACCGCTTCCCGTTTGAATAGGCAATGATGAAAGGGCACTTAAATTGTGCTGTGCATTGTCACCCAATCGGAATGTAATCGGAATGGTTTGATTTCCTTCGTAATATTCACCGGATTTCGTACCCGATAATAAGCTTTGCAGATGCAAGGATACGGAATAGCTGTCGATGCCGAGCAGACGCGCCTTATTCGGATCGATGTGTACGTTGGCGACCGGCTCCGTATCCGGCCAGTCGAAGGCGATATTATGTAAATCTTTGTCCTCCTGCATCCGTGCTTTCACGGTATTGGCGATTTCTTTCACCTTGGCCTGATCAGGTCCGGATACGCGCAGCATGACCGGATATTTCGATGGCGGGCCGATTTGCAGGAATTGTGTATTTACGAGGGCTGACGGAAATTGTTCGTTCAGATATGAGGTCAACTCGCTGTATAGTTTATCCCGGTCCTCTAAGGATTTCGTGACGATCACATATTGGAGGAAATTATTCCGCTGCAGTTCGGGTTCCAATGTGAGCACGAATCGAGGGGACCCTTGGCCCACATAGGATGCGAATGTCGAAATATGTTCGTTATCCTGCAAATGCTTGTCGATGATTTTCGCCTGGTTCGCCGTGTATTCGATGGACGAACTTTGCGGGAACTGCATGGATACGATGATTTCATTCCGCGTGGAGGACGGGAAAAATTCCTGTTTGATGAGAGGGAATGAAACGAGTGAAAGTATGAAAGCAATCAACGTAATGCCGAGGACCGCTTTGTGATGGTCGAGGGACCAATGGAGAAGTCGCTCGAATTTATCGTTGAAGGTGACCTTCATCTTGTGCATGATATGGTCGCGTCTGGACCATTCCGACTCAGGCTTCGGCGCCTTTGTTTCGATGATTTTATATCCTAGTACGGGGCTTACGAGAACGGAGGCGAACCAGGATAGAATGAGTGCCATGAAGACCACGATGGACAGGGATTTCGTGAATTCCGCCACCATCCCCTGTGCAAGGGCTAACGGTAAGAAGCCGGCACATGTAATGAGTGTCCCCGACAGCATAGGAAATGCCGTCGACTGGTATGCGAAGGTGGCCGCCTTGAAGTGTCCCCAACCCTCTTCGAGTTTAACGTTCATCATTTCCACGACGATGATCGCATCGTCCACGAGAAGCCCCAGAGCCAGGATGAGGGCGCCGAGACTTACTTTATGTAAGTAGATGCCGTTTTCATACATCAGGATGAACGTGGTGGACACGACAACCGGAATGGTGAGGGCCACCACGATGCCCGTGCGAAGTCCCAGGGACGCGAAGCTGACGAGCAGTACGATGGCGATGGCTTCGAATAGAGATTGCGAGAAATCGCCGATAGATTCCTTCACGATATGCGGCTGATTCGACACCTGATCGAGTTCGAGGCCGGCAGGAATAGTTTTCTTGAGTTCAGCCAGCTTTTTATCGATGGCTTCGCCGAATTCGATATTGTTCGCCCCTGCATCCATGGAGATGGCGATACCGATGGCCGGTTTGCCTTCGTAGTAGAACTGCGGCTCGCTCGGATCCTGATAAGTCATGGTCACGTCCGCCATATCACCGAGGCGCAAGGTCTGGTTATTGACGCGTATCGGCATGTCCCGTACCGCCTGCGGGCTGTCGAAGAGGCCATTTATGCGAAGGTACACATTATTCGTATCCGTCGTAATCGTACCGGCCGGAACCATCATGCTCTGCTGTTTCAGAGCGGTCAGGAATTGCTGTGTGCTCACCTGATAGGATGCGAGCTTATCCTTGTTGATGGTGACATTCAACGTCTGTTGCTGTACGCCGATGAGGCTGATTTTCTTTACATTCGGCACGGATAACAGCTGACGTTTCAGGTCTTCCGCCTGTTTACGTTTTTCTTCGTACGAATATTCGTCACCGCTGATGGCGTAGATGATACCGTAAACATCATCGAAGCGGTCATTGATGGTCGGACCCTGTACGCCCGTCGGCAATGAGCTCCATTCGTCGTTAATCATGTTGCGCGCTTCTTCCCAGGCGGGACGAATCTGATTGGACGGTAAATCTTCTTTCAGATTGATATAGATGACGGATTTGCTGCCGTCCGTGAAAGATTTCGTATAGTCCAGTCCCGGTAAATCGCGCAGTTTTTCTTCCAATTTATCCGTTACCTGATCGGACATCTCCTGCGGAGAAGCCCCCGGCCAGGCGACGCCGACCACCATGGTGCGCATCGTAAAGTCCGGATCCTCCATGCGTCCCATGTGGGTGAATGAGAAGACACCGAATGTGAGTAACACGGCCATGAAGTAATAGATGATGGATTTATGTTTTAGGGCCCATTCGGCCAGATTAAATTTCTTCATTGACTGACCGCCGTCCCTTCTTGTAATTGCTGAGTACCGGCGGTGATGACGATGTCACCTTTCGAGAGGCCCGATGTGACGATAACCGAATTCGAACCGAATTCACCGGTTTTAATCGGTACGAGATGAGCCTTGTTGTCCCGTATGATGTATACCGCATTATTGCCGGACGAATCTTTTACTAACGCCGTCAAAGGAATAGTAAGATGTGTTGAATCCGTGGATGTCAGATTTGCGTTGATCGTCATGCCCAGCTGTACCGAGTCCGGAGGATTCTGCAAGGAAATTTTTACCGTATAGGTCCGCGCTACAGGGTCCGGAACAGGAGAGATTTCGCGAACGACGCCCTGTACTTTTACGTCAGGAAGCGCCCAGAACGTAATCGTCGCAGGACTGCCCACGTGGACGGTGTTGAGTTCCTGTTCAGGAATGGAGATGACCGCCTCCGGCTCGTGACCGGCCGCCAATATGCCCACCTGTTGGCCCGCCGCTACGACCTGACCCGGTTCGATGGTGAGGCTCGTGATGAGGCCCGTATCTGGTGCAATCAAGTTAGTGTAACTGTCCTGATTGCTGCTCAAATTGAGGCTGGCCTGCGCCTGTTGTAATTGAGCCGCCGAAGCGTTTAACTGATTTTCCGCCTGATCCAGCTGCAATTTGCTGATCGCCTGCTGGGCGTACAGTTCGCGGTATCGCTTTGCATTCGTATTCGCCAGATCATAAGCCGACTGAGCCGCTTTCACAGCGCCCTCCGCATTTTGTACCTGCGATGCCGTATCGGCGCCGTTGATCTGCGCGATGACCTGACCGGCCTCCACCTGATCGCCTACGCTGGCAAATTTGTTGATAACGCGGCCTCCAATCTGAAAGGCCAGATTGGTTTCCGTCCGATTGTGAACGGTACCGGAATATCCGGCGCCGGTGGTGCCGCTTTCTTCGCCGATGGTAATGGTGCGGACCTTTAGACTCGCTTCATCTGTCTGTTTTTCTGAGCCGCAACCGCTGATGAGGGTCGCCCCTATCATGATGGCGGCTATCATTGTCATGACTCTTTGATTCATAGAATCTCTCCTTTATCCCGTCTATAGCTATTTCAGGTGAAAGTATCATTATATTAGCCCCCAGTATTTCCCGAAATCAGTGGTACGTTTATACATTCTATAAGGAGTACATATGGTAATGTATTTCATCGTTAGGGTACCGAAATGTCTGAAATAGGTACAGATTTTATATTTTATACAATTAAATAATACTATATATAGTGGAAAAATTCCAGTAAGTGTAAAGAAATTCTATAACTGTAATTAATTTATAACTAAATTGATGTGTAAATTATATATTGAGTTACGATTGAAAGTTGAAATAGCCTCTAATATTATAGGTTGTATAAAATCAATTAATTTAGAAAATACCCTCTAAAGATAGAAAATAAATTCTAACTTTAGAGGGTATCGAATCGTTATAGGGATTATCTGATTATTCTTCTGTCGGCTCTGCAACGGGTTCTTCGTAGGTGACGAGAATTTTGTCGATTCGCGTATTGTCCATGTCGATGACTTCAAAGGTGTAGCCGTTCCATTTGACCTTGTCCAGTTCCTTCGGAATGCGTCCGAACAGAACGTTTAACAGGCCGCCCATGGTTTTGTACAAATCTTTTTCCTCGCCCGGTAATTCCGTGTCGATGTGAAAGAATTCTTTGAATTCGTCCACGTCGAGTAAACCGTCAATGAGCCATGTACCGTCTTCACGCTCGATGATGCGGTTTTCCTCTTCCTTGATTTCCTCTTCGCCGGACGGCATGAGGCCTACGATTTCCTCCATGATGTCGTGCAGTGTGACGAGACCGCTGAAGCCGCCATATTCATCGAGAACGATGGTTTCGTGAACGCCTTCCGTGCGGAGCAGCTTGAGCAACTTCATAAGCGTAATGGATTCCGGTACGAGTAGCGGTTCTTTCAGACATGATTTAATGATATCGTGAATTGAAATGGAATCGTTAGGTCGCTGTATGATCTGTACCAACACGTCCGATACGGTTACGAGACCTTTCAGTTCGTCCAAAGAGTCGGTACCGACGGGGATGCGATATTGGTTCGCGTTTTTGAGGACCTCCATGATTTCATCATCCGTGCCGTTCAGGTCAATCCACTTGAGCTGCGTGCGCGGCGTCATGATATCGCCGGCGTTCATATCGGCCAGGTGAAAGATGTTTTCTACGAGAATCGGTTCCTCTTCTTCATAAGCCCCCATGGCGACGCCTTCGGTGAGCATCTTGTTGATTTCGGATTCCGTTACAGGCGCCTCTTCTTTCACGGTGACGCCCAGTATTTTCAACAAAAATTCTGTCGAGATGCCGAGAAAGCTGACGATCGGTTTCAATGCCATGGACAGCCAGTAAATCGGTTTCGCCACGATGACGGCGATGGATTCGGGGCTGTTTAAAGCGAGTCGTTTCGGCACCAGTTCGCCGATGACAAGTGACAGGTAGGTGATGATCGCCACGATGATGAAGGAGCTGATCGATGCGGCATAGTCCGCGATGGCCGGGATGGAATTTTTCAGTAATTCCTCCAGCGGTCCCGAGAAGGTGGCGCCGGAATACAGACCGGTCAGGATGCCGACGAGGGTGATGCCGATCTGGATGGTGGAGAACATTTCGTTCGGATTTTCCGACAATTCAAAAGCCTTTTCGGCGCGTTCATTGCCGGCCTCCGCCATTTCCTCCAGCCGTCGTTTCTTGGCGTTGACGATGGCCAGTTCCGTCATGGAAAATAGGCCGTTGGCGATGATTAATACGATGATAATGATGAAATCTAGGGTCAGATCACTGTCCATGTGGAGGACTCCTTCTTATTTATGATATAAACCGAAATAATACTCTTAGTATATCATATGAATATGGACGGCTGTCTATATAACGGTAAAATCATTCTGTCGGGTTCTTTATTCAGGTTATCGGATTCGGTATGAGGCTGAATTATCCGTTTTTCTTAGTCTGTGCAAACAACCAGTCCCTGATACCTTCAATTGTGTAGGCCACGGACCATGTGTACATATGATTTCCGTCCTTGAATACGGTATAGTTGATAGGGGCGTTCTGGTCGCGTGTAGCTTTTACGAGGGCAGCAAACTGTTCAGGTGTGGAATGACTGTCCCACATAGGGGAGGTGGCGATTTTAGTGCCTGAAACGGACCAGTTTTCAGTAGCCGTGTTCATGGCCGGATAAGCCTTGGTATCGCCTTCCGATACGAGAATCCACAGTTTTTTATCCTTCAGAACTTTCATTTCATCCGTGTTCCACTGGCAGGCGACAAGGAACTGTGCCGTAAATAAATCAGGATGTTTATCGCTGATGGCGATGTTGGCCATGCCGCCCTGAGACTGTCCGGATCCGTAAATGCGATTTGTATCGATAGGATATGTTTCAATTACATGATGTAAGAGGTTGTCCACCAGGGTAAGTCCCGGAGTCCATACATTTTCATCGGTCGTCATCATACCTAATTTATCTATCAAATCCTGGGTATACTGCGGAGCCACGATGATTGCCTCGTGTTTCGCCTGTTCCTCGGGGCTCGCGAATACGGTGGCGCCGTTGCCCTGGAACAGTACGGCGCGGGTGTCATTGATATTGGCGCTGGCATCGGCTATGAAGAAATAGAGGGGATATGTCTTCGATGCATCGTAATTTTTAGGCAGGAATACATTATAAGGAATGCTGTTGCCTGTTGAAGGGTCCGTGTAAATATATGTCTTGAACTCGTCCATAATAGTAGGCGCCATATCCGTATTAGGTACGGTTGTCCGTGTAGGACCATATATTTTCCCGGATTTTGTGACTACCGGTCGTACCTGTGTTACGGATGTATTTAAATTCGGCACCTGGCGGTCGGATCTCATTGGCGCATCTGCGCTCGTGGAGCTGTCGCTGTCTGTTTTCTGCGGACGCGGCGTCAATACGAAGGGCGTGGAATTTTCATATTCGAATTCCACCACAACATATTGTCCAACAGGTGTTTTTTTATTGTTATCGATTTCTTTTTTTAAAGATGTATCTGTGTTTGTCTGTTTTGTGTCCGAGTCATTTTGTGTAGTAGCAGTTTTCAATCCTTGGGCGGTGGATATATAGTTTTCCTTCAGTTCTGGTACAGTATTTGTGTAGATATTGTTGATTTTTTTATTGTCTGCTGTAAAGGTATCAAGGAATAAAGAAGTTTCTTGAATTGCTTCCGGATATTTAATAATGAGGGCTGCAACCTTCTCACCGTCACCGTAAATTTTCGGTACAATAGTTACTGTTTGAATACCATAGTCTTCAACTTTAGTTGAGTTTGTTTGATTGGCAGATATGGAAGCTTGATTGGTATTATTGATTGCTGCAAGTTTTAACGGTGCTGTTGCCGATATAGAGGCACCTGTAAATGTGCCAAGTATGAGGGTCATTAATAATAATTTATTCATCTTATTTTATCTCCTTATATATTTTATATGTTATATGCAAATAATGATATTAGATTATATAACAAAATTAAATTTAATACAATTAATATAATCCTATTTATATAAATCCTTAAAAATTTAATATGTATTTTGTCCTCGGTGATTCGGCTACCTATGAATTGCCTGATGCAGCGGATTGTTGCGATGTATTTCAAGGCGCGGATACAAAAGAACAGATACTCGTCTATACTGTACTGTGAATCTACTCTAAGAGTTTTATTTATTTTATAGAGGAAAAACCGCGTAAATTCTGCTATAATACTATATTAGAAATTATAAAACCGATTTAGATTTTCAATGTTCTGTACATTAATTCGTATGCATTATTGAAATGTGTAGGACTGAATATAGAGCAGAGGAGGTACCTATGGAACTCATCACTACGACATTAATTGAACGAATTCGCAAGGCGCTGATCAAACGCTATGACAGAGATCAGCAGATTCAGCAGATGATTGAGGAAATCGGTACTGAAGAAGGACTCAATGAAACCGAATTGGCTATCGTATATCAGGCTTATCTGGAGGTTAAGGAGCGCGTGTATTACACGTCCACCTTGGTTGATCTGTGGAATCAGATCGACGAGGTGCAGAACCGGATGGCGCTGCTTCACACGTACGAATCTCTGGAACAGGATCTGTTCGGTGATGTCGTGGGACATGCTTACGATGATGGTACCGTAGGTCATGGTATCGGCAAGGGTGTCGATAATCGTCACGATGCGTACGCTATGGAAGAGGTGCAGCTCGAGGATGTGCCGCTTCAACATGATACGACGGTGGGTGTAAATCACATTAAATTGAATGAACTTCATGCGATGGGCGGTTTGTTTACAGGTGCCGGTGAAAGCATCGAAAAAAACGCCGATATGGATGATTTGGATGAAACATCCATAGAGCATATGCACGCGGAGCCGTTGCAAGGTGTGGAATCACTGGAAACAAAACATGTACATGATTCTGCGGATGCTTTCAAAGAAAAACAATCCTCTCTATCAGAGCATAAAAAATCTGATTTCGATGACGAAGATAATATTGATACATTTGATGCAGATGAATCATATGATGGGAAGAGAGATTTCAAGAAAACCGATTCGGAAGACGAGTCAGACGAGGATGTATCCATTGATCCTTTCACGGCGGTGAATGCCCTGTTGTTCGGTAAATCCGATATGGATAGAAAAAAGGGTCAAAAGAAACTGGAAAAACTCATCAAAAAACAGCTGAAGCGCGTTGATAAAGAATGGGCCCGCATTAACGGCACTGACGGAAAATCAAAGAAATCGAAGGATAAAAAAGAAAAAGATAAGAAAGATAAAAAGAATAAAGATAAAAAAGACAAGTTGAAAAAGTCCAAGGATAAAAAGGACAAGAAAGATAAGTCGAAAAAAGACAAATCCAAAAAATCCAAAGATGAAACATTCACATTCAAAGATGATATATCTAAGTCCAAATATAATAAATCCAAGGATGAAAAATCCAAGTCTAAAGGTGACAAGGATAAGTCTATAAAGGACGGTAAAGGCGAAAAAAAGTAAAAACGATGGTTTTGCGGTCTGCTGGTGAAAAAACGGCGGGTGCCGGAACTGTCGACCGCGGCTGCGGAAAATGTAAGCGGTGCAGGGGGAATAGGTGTAAGAAGTATCCCCTATGATGCATGATTATAGAGTTTGATGAGTAGATACGAGTAATAGAGAGGTTACGATATGAGCCGATGGCAGAGATTATTTCAGGGTATAGCGGATGAGATCAGGATTTTTATCTTCTTCTCCCTATTGTTAACCGTATTTAGAATCGTATTTCTCATTAAATTTCAATCACAGCTGGCGACGGCATCGATGCATGATGTGCTGATGTCGTTGTGGCTCGGGTTCCGGTTGAGTCTGAAGACGGTCGGCGCTCTTTGCTTATTGAGCTTTGTGGGCGGCACTTTGGTGCACACCTTTGTATCGAAATGGCCGTCATTAAAAATCAAGAAAATCATTTCCTCTATCGCCGTCATTTTACTGACATTACTATTTTTTGGACGAATTCCGTTTTATACAATCTTTAATTCATCTTACAATGCTATGCTCATTAACGGCAAGAATGATGATGCATATGCCATCGTTAATACGGCTGTCAATGAATATCATGCTATTCCGTACCTCATCGGTGCCCTCATTGTAAGCGGTATTTTATGTTGGTTATTGAATCGGATGTTGCGTCCCGTTACGATACAGTGGACTCCGAAAACAAAGATTTCACAATGTTTGACGGGCATAGGAATTTTCCTCGTCTTCGGTCTCGTATTTCTGACATTCCGATTCGGCGGGGCTTTCAGCTATACGAAATCCATTAACTGGGAAAGTGCGGCGCGCCTTAATTCCAATTTGTTGAATGAAACGATTCTCGACGATGTACAGGCGCTGTATCGTGTTAAAAGTATCGCTAAACGAACGGCGGAGCTTGAGGTCATCGACTTGACGCCGGCGGAACTGAATGAAAAGATCAAGGTCATCGGCGGAAAGTCTAACGGCAGTACATTTGATGCGGCTTTCACAAAAACGGTGACTCGTCAGCGATTACAGGAACAGCCGCGGTCGATTAACGTCATTTTAGGTGAATCCTATGGATTATGGCCGTTTTTGCCTGAATATAACGAACCTGGCGTATATCTCGTCGAACAGGGCAGAAAATATGCGGCCGATCCTCAGGCGATGAGCACGCACCTGGCGTTGGCTCAGGGAACGGGCACGATGCCGGCCATTAACGGACTGTTGACGGGGATGCCCGACACGGGATTATATCCGAACTATGAAAATCAAAGCTTCGTACAGTCTTACGGTCTCGGTATCGGTCCCGTCATGAAGAAACTGGGATACAAAACGGTGTTCTGGTATGGCGGATTCAGCACGTGGCAGAATGTGAAGAATTTTGTTTTATCCCAAGGTTTTGATGAATTCCACGATGCGTCCGAGATCCCCAGCGATGAAGGAAATGCGTGGGGCGTGGCGGATAAATACCTCTTTAAGGCCATTTCCGACTATATGGATCAGCACCGGGGCGAAAAAATCATCAATGTCATCATGACCACGTCGAATCATCCGCCATATAATGTGGATGTCGCTAAGGAAGGCTTCGATGTCAATAAGGTTAAGGGTCATTTGCCGGATTCCATCGCTGAAACGGATAAACAGTTAAATGAAATGGGGCATATCTGGTATGCCGACCATGTGATGGGCGAATTTATCGGTCGCGAAGAGCAGCAGGATCCGACGGCGCTGTTCGTCATCACCGGCGATCATAGTGAGCGTTTCAACTTTGCTCACGATGTGGGACTGAATGTGGCGTCTACGATACCGATTATCTTTTACGGTCGCGGTATTCATAAAGACTGGCTTGCGCCGAATGCGTTCGGTATGAGCATCCAGATTATTCCGACACTGGCTGAGCTCGCAGGTCGTGAAGGACAGACCTATGAAGCGATGGTGCCGAGCCTGTTCAGCCAGGAACAGTTTGTCTTCAATCATCGCTTATGGCTTGATAATAACGGTAAGGTATCGGAACAAAACTCACAGATGCCGGCGGCGTACGGAGATGTGATCAGGACTATGCGGGAACTGGCGGCATGGCGAATTAAGCACGGGAATGGCATTGAGTAAATATATAGAGAATTTATAAAGAAGAGAAGTCAGGATTATATGGGTGAACAATTTTTTCTATCATTACAACAAAATATTAAATTATTTATTTGGTTACCCATACTATGTGCTATATTTCGAGCAATTTTTATATGGATGTATCATCCGTATCAATCCCTAGCGGGTAAAGGAAAGATTATCGGAGAATGCTTTCGTTTCGGCTTTTGGTGGGGCCTCGATATCAATGCGTATCAACTATTGATTCTGCTTGTATTAGGGACCTTACCATCATTACTCTTTCCTGATTTACAGACTATTTTACCCCTTATTATCAACGTGGTGGTGAGCTGCATTATATATGCCGCCTTTACGGGAAAACTCATATTCTATAAACATTTCAATGATACTTATAACTACATGGTTCATTATGGAGCACATGCGGATAAACATAATTTGATTGATATTTTCTTTAATCAGGACAAGGGCGGATGGATTGTTGCCGGATTTATTCCCATGGCGATGATCAGCTATTTTGCCAGCATGATGTTGTTGGCGTTGCCGACGATTCCTTATCCGTCTTTTGAAAGTACCCTTACCGAAGGTTTCGGTATTTTTGGATTTTTAGTATTGTATGTGTTGATTTATTATTGGTTACATTACGGGGGAACCTTAAATCATCGTAATAAGCCTGAATGGGACGTAGTTCCTACCATAGTGAAAGAGGATATTTTCTTTGCGAAGGCTACTGTTGATGATTTGGAGGCTCTTAAATTAGTGCGTAAGAATCCGTTGCAGCCGGAGCAGATGAAAACCGATGATGAACTGGCTCAAGATATTGATCATATCGCTATAAACGATTCATGGCGTTCATTAGATCATCCGTTACATGCTTTTAAACGCATTGCATCGGGTCCGCGCATTACGAAACCGAAACATATTTTCTTTGTTGTCGGTGAAAGTATCACGCAATGGTCTATGGACCCGTTATATGAATCTTTTAATATTTGTCCCGGGTTAAAGAGATTTGCCGAAGATGAGCATACATTGACCGTGCCTAATTTTTTACCTGCCGGCAATGTATCTCGTCCATCTATTTCAAGTCTCATGAGCGGTATTTACGATAGCGGCATGGAGCTCAATGAAAAAGAGCAGTTTTGGCATGAAACATTACCGACTGCGCTGGCTCATCAGATAAAGAAATTGGGATATCAGACGATATACTGGTATGGGGGCAATTCGTCCAGTGGAAATTTTACGAAATTCGGCAAAGCCCAAGGATTTGACCGCATTGAGAATGCGACTGCATTTTGCGGACCTAAAGCACCGCAGACATGGCTAGGTGTGTATGATCACGTATTTTTAGCGGAAACAACACGTCTTATCAGTGATATTGATGAGCCTACATTCCATTTTGTATATACCACAACGAATCATGGTCCGTATAAATTACCTGATACATTGCTTGATTTTGATGCTCATCGTGATTTGCAAGGTGCAGGGGACGATATCATCAATCGCAAAGCCGATAACAAAGGATTAGCGACGTATAAATATTGTGATAAGGCAATTTTTGATTTTGTAGATGCGATGAAAGCAAGATTTCCGGACAGCCTGTTTATCGTAACCGGAGATCATTCCGCATTATTCGGAGAATTTAATAACACGTCGTTCTTACACCGTGACTATACGGTGCGCGAACGCTTTAATACGGTATGTTATATGCAGCATCCGGAGTTTTCCAGGGATACTTTCACCACATCCATCGGCACGCATTTAAGCCTGATGCCGACCATAATTGAAGCTATCGCTCCGAAGGGATTCGAGTACTATTCTATTTTACCGTCCTTATTTGAAACGCAGCCGCCGGTATATGTAACACCATATCAATGGATTACGGATACCATGGTGGGCGATGTTCGTGAGGATTATGGGCAGTATAACGTATACGGTCGTGATCCGGTGGAATACATCAGACCGATTGATAATCATGCGGATGAAGCCAATCGCTGGCGGTCGCTTTCAACATGGCTTATGAAACATAGCAGACAGAATGAGGGAGTATAGTATGGCGACATTAACAGTTATAATTCTGGCGAAAAATGAAGAGCAGAATATCAGGGATTGCATTGCAACGGTAACGTTCGCTGATGAAGTGCTGGTTATCGACGATTTCAGTTCCGATGCGACGCCTGATATAGCACGTTCTATGGGGGCCCGTGTGATACAGCACGCCATGAACGGTGACTGGGGCGGACAGCAGACCTTTGCTATCAAAGAGGCCAAGTCAAAATGGATTCTTTTTCTCGACGCTGATGAGCGCATTTCACCGGAACTGGGGCGAGAAATCATTGCCGCAGTAAAGCGGGATGAGCCAAAAGCATATTGGATACAACGTAGAAATCGCTTTCACCATAATGAGGCGACGCATGGTGTATTGCGTCCCGATTATGTATTGCGCTTGATGCCTGCTGAAGGAAGTTATGTCGAAGGATATGTACATCCGGCTATTATTACTCCTTATGAAGAAGCTAAATTGACGGGTCCCATGTATCATTACACCTATGATAACTGGCATCAATATTTCAATAAATTCAATAACTATACAACATTGGCTGCTGAAAAATATAGAGATGCCGGTAAGTCCTGTTCGTTCGTTAAGGATATACTTTTGCGTCCTCAGTGGGCATTTTTTAAGGTCTATGTGTTGGATAAGGGCTTTTTGGATGGAAAGCTGGGTTTCATTTTATCCGTAAATCATTATTTTTATACGATGATTAAATATGTAAAACTCTATTATTTGTTGAAGTCAAACGGAAAGCTATAATCAGTAGATAAAATTATAAATGTGACGATAATTATATCTTTCATTTATATTCCTGGAGTTATATAATTCGTAAGAGAGGATCACATCAATGCGTGTCGCTATTTTGGAAAGCATCATTATGCCCGCCGGTCATGAGGTGGAATTTGATCGCATCATTATTAATGAATTAAAACGCCAAGGACATGAGCCTGTATTGATGGTACCTGAGAATTTTAAATTTAAGGTCGATTACGGTGTAGATGTAATATATCTTGATGGCGGAGCGGTGGTTACCTATGCAGGGGCTGCCAAGTGGAAAAAGCCGTTTCTATCACTGCTTCGGGAAAAACGCCGTCGCGCCTGGTTCAGATCGGCTGCGCGAAAATTAACGGACCATAATTGTGATGCCCTCATCATTCCTACGGCGACATATCGTTATGTGAAAGCTCTTTTAGATACATTCTTAAAAAATGCGGCGGTTCCGATACATCTTATTTTTCATGGTATCGGTAAAGGTGAAAACAGGAGATTTCTCACACAGGCGGAACGGGCGAGTCGATATGAGAATATTTATTTAGATGTCATTACCTTGCGTGACGATATGCTGCGCTCCGATTTGCCGCGTGTGCGAGCTGTTGCACCGCCTGTATTTATGCCGTCCATAGAGAAAAGACCGGCTTTTACGACTCACCACCCGTTGCGATTGGGCTTTTTTGGGCAATTTAGAAAAGAGAAAAATATTATTCCGTTGCTGGATGCTTTTAAAAGCGCTACCTTTAACGGTTCCGTGGAATTACTGGTCCAAGGGGCTACGGCAAAACCGGAGGACGGAGAACTGTTTGATTCCATTGCCCGCAGTTATGCCGATGTAGAAGGGCTGACCTTTCTGCATGCGAACTTGATCGGTCCTGAATGGGACCGAGCGCTGCTGGATGTCGATGCTATTTTGATGCCCTATGGTGCTGAGCGTTATCGTTATCATTGGAGTGCCATGTTGTTTACGGCGATAGGATTCAATAAACCGGTTCTCGTGTCCCCTGAAATTAATCCCGAGGTGTTGCAACAGTATCGTGTCGGTGAAAGCATCGATGTTTCCGACGTTGATACAATTCGACGCGGATTAGAGCGCTTCGTTAATCAAATGATAGAAAATCCTTCCGTTTATCAGGAAGGATTACAGCGGGCTAATGAGACATATAGCCATAGGCGTATGATACAATCAATGTTAGAGGCATAAATTTAACGAATATATCGGTATATAATATATCCGCATTTATTATGAATAAATCGTTATTTATTATAGATGATATCATCATAGATAATAAATAGTTATAGATAAGATAGTATTGTAGATAAATTATTAATCATATCAGTAAATAGGAAAATAAATAGAAAAATCTGTATCTTAAGAAAGCTATACGTACTATATCTTATACGATGCCATATTTGAGATACATGCATATAGTATAAAGTAATCGTAAGGAGCGTGTATGTTTCAATATATTAAAGGTCAATGGAGTAATGGCCGTGCTATTTACGGAAAAAAGAGCTGGCGTGAAACGCGTCGCGTAATCCTCCATTTTTTGCGCACTGTTTTTCATAAGCAGGAAATCATGGAGTATAAAGATTTCTTTCAAAATTATAAGTCTGACGCTCATATTCTGGATAAACAGGAAGGTCTTTATGAGCTGATGAGTCGTATCTTTTTATTTAAAGAGTCCACCTTGCGCGAGCGAATTGATGCGGTGAAGAACCATTTTACAGCGTTGGAAAGCGTTTTCACGCCGGAAACGATTGCCATGTTATACAGTCCGGATGACGCAAAGCCGGAAGCGTTGAAACAGGGAATCCTATTGTGGCAAGATGAATCGTTACATATGACGGCTCATCTTAATTTTATGACGGGGCAGCGTAAAGAAGGCTTATTTACGATTTTATTAAAGCTCGGTGATGAAGGTGTTTACCATGCGAATGTTCGTCTGGGGAAAGGCTTAAATGGAGAGTCGGCCCTATGGATCGGGACTGTTCAGGGCTATAAAGACGGTTTAGAGAATGCCAAGTATATTACGAAAAAAATGTTTGGGTACAGACCGAAAAATTTTATTATCTTTTTGGTTCGGGAATTGGCGAAATATTGTAAGGTTGAAGCCATGTATGCGGTGTCAGATGAAGGTTTTTATGCCAACACGCATATGGTTCGCGGTCATAAGGCGAAGGTCGCTGAACTTGATCCGTTATGGGAGGATATCGGCGGCGTTATAACCGAGGATCCACGCTTTTATAAGATCCCTTTAGAGGAATATCGTAAGCCCATTGAAGAGATCAAATCACAAAAACGCAGTCAATATAGAAAGCGTTACGAATTATTGGATTCATATGAGGTTCAAATCAGGGATAATTTGAAACCGTATTTATTAAATAATAACCAGTAGGTTTCAATCAGTAATTAGTGTGAGTATAAAACTTGTGTACAGAGAGTTGAGTTGTTATATTTAAGCATAGGAAATGATTAAATAGGGGAATTATATGCGTATATTATTAGCAAACTTGACGAAAATGGTGGGCGATACAGGAGGATTAGCAAAGGTAACGGCGGCTTTTGCTAATGAAATGCATCATCGCGGTCATGAAGTAAGTCTTGTCTATAGCGATGTTAAGAAGGGGCAGTTTTACTATCCTATCGATATGGCGGTGAGAACCTATGATTTATGTCATTATGAAGGTCAGTCTATAAAGATTCCTCTGTGGTATAAGCTGAAGCGCGAGCTATTACGTTCAGTTGATACTCGTAAGGCTCGTGGCGTAAATAATGAGTTTACATCAAATTATTTACTGGATAATTTGCGATCCGTATTGGAACGGACGAAGCCGGATGTGATTGTATCGTTTCAACCGGCCGCCTCTAAGGCTTTATTGCTCGATTTAGGTGTCACAACTCCTGTTATTACGATGAGTCATGGGGATCCGGAGGATTACTTTCACATTTATCCGATAGAAGAGATTTCCGCTGTTGAAAAAAGTACGATAAATCAGGTGCTATTGCCGTCCTTTGGGGATCATATTAAAAATCATATACCGGATGCACGTATCGTCGTTATCGGTAATGCGATTTCACAATATGATGAACAGGCGGATTTAAGGTCTGACAAGAATAGATATAAGATTCTGTTTGTCGCACGGTTAGATAAAAATCATAAACGTCCTCATCTGCTGCTGGAGGCATTTGCTCCATTAGCAAAACGATATCCCGATTGGGATGTGGAAATTTGGGGGCAGGAAGATCGCAAAATTTATAAAAAAGAACTGGATCGTATCGTAGCTAGGGAAGGCCTGCAGGAGCGCATCCGCTTTATGGGAACTACGAAGGATATACCGGGTGTTCTTAAGCAAGGCGATTTATTTGTGTTTCCCAGTGCATACGAAGGGTTCGGTTTATCGTTGGGGGAAGCAATGAGCATGGGACTACCTGCGATAGGGTATAAGAGCTGCTCAGCGGTGAATGAACTCATTATAGATGGTATGAACGGGATACTTTGTGATGACGGTGTTGCACCGTTGACAATGGCATTGGATCGATTGATGGGAGATCGAGAGCTGCGAATCCGGATGGGTATGCAGGCGCGGGAATCAATGAAACAATATGCGCCGGAACTTATTTGGGATCAATGGGAGTCATTGCTATTAAATATAGGGAAATAATAAAAGACTTTTCGGGAGATAAGCCATGACAGATAGAAAAAAAATATTTATCACTACCGGCGGTGGTGTAGGGGACCTGATCATGTTTACGCCCGCATTGCGGCGTATAAAGGAATTACATCCGAATTATGAATTGACGATTCTGACAAAACAACAGACGGTAGATGTGATTAATCGAATACCCTGGATCGATCATGTTATCGGCGTTAAACGTGGCATCTTTATGTCGCGATTTCGCGCATTGGAAGATTTATATGGGCAGGATGTGGCTGTTTTTACCGACTGGCAACCGCACCTATTACCCTTTGCATATATTTTCGGGATTTCTGAACGGATAGGAAAATCGAGACTCAGTAATCCAATCAGCCGATTATTGACGCAAACATTGACACATGATGTGATGAGCGAGACGAGATATGCGGCGGAAACAAATGCACTGCTGTTTGCGGAAGCGTTGCATATTGAGATACCGGGTGATATGACACATCCTGATGTTTCCATGCCGACCGACGAAGAAAAACAGGCTATATATGATAGGTGTAAGCAGTTTGGTGTAGATTTACATCATCCCTTTATACTTTTGACACCGTACAGCAGTCGATATGAACGGGATTGGCCGGTCGATTATATCTATGAATTCATTGAATTGGTAAAAGCGAAATACAATATGCCTGTCATTGTAGCGGGTATAACAAAAGAAAATAATGATAGATTGCAGAATGTACCATATAATGTGATAAATCGGACGAGCTTTGCGGAGTTAGTCGCGCTCATAGGATATTCGACTTGTCATATAAGTGTGGATAGCGGTCCTATGCATGTATCGGCCGCATTGGGGAAGACGGTGATTCCTTTATTTAACAAGGATTTACCGTCTCGTTGGGCCCCTAAACATCATTGTTATCCTATTTATTTAGGCGACGATTCTTACAAGGTATATGGAGATCCGATGCCGTTGGTCAATCAGGAAGACTGGTCGGATATAAGAAATATTACACCTTATATGGTGTGCAATGTATTGGGATATTTAGAAAATAGGAATAGTGTATAATTAATTAGAAGACTTATTGGGGGAGACATTAAAGATATAAGTCATGTGGGGTTAATATGGGGAGTCAAACATTGAATATAGAACGGTTAGATAATATACAGTCGTCATGTCTACTGCTATTTACGATTTTTTTGATGGTCAGCAGTTTTAATGCAGGCTATAGTATTTCGCTGGCGATTTTGATAATCTTTGAACTATATCGGTATTTTAATATAAAAAATAAGCAGCCCATGATTATAAGGTCTATGATGCCGCCGAAAGTGATTTTAAAATTATTCGGATTATTTTTTGGTGCTCTCTTGATATCTGCGGTATATCACGGGGGAAGCACGATTCATAGCACATGGAAATATATATATTGGGCTTTTCCTTTTATTCCGTTATTTTATAGTTATGTAAAAGATAAAGCCGAGTTGGCATTTTTCATGGGATCCTGTGTTGCACTATTGATATTATCTGTAAAAGGGTGGATGCAGATTAGAGATCTGTTCCTTGATATTCAAGTGAAGTTATGGCGCGTGACAAGTATGTTCTCAGCCCCAAACGATTACGGGCAAATTGTTGAGCAAGTGTTACCCGTAGTCATCTTGGGCTCCATATGGGTTTTCTATAAATGGAAAACATCTCATGAAAAGATATACTTATATTCATTTGTAGTTCAAGCGGTAACGATTATACTTTCGTTGATACCGTTTATCGCTTCTTTTTCTCGAGGAGCGA
This sequence comes from Veillonella rodentium, assembly GCF_900187285.1. NCBI lineage: Bacteria > Bacillati > Bacillota > Negativicutes > Veillonellales > Veillonellaceae > Veillonella > Veillonella rodentium. The sequence continues at coordinate 29,072 of NZ_LT906470.1, forward strand.
TGGCCGGATTTGTCGGCGGCGGATTATTTGTAATTATCTTGTATAGTGTTATTTCGATAAAACGATATATAAAATACATACTCGTAATTATGTTGAGTATCTTGGCTGTTGTGAGCGGTTTTTTTGCTTTGAATAAAGTCGCTGATTCTAATATGAGATCCATGTTGCCGTCCAATACAGTACAGGCATCGTTAGTTTCTAATATACCAGATGAGTTTTTTAATCATCATAGCGATACAGGGACAGATATTTCCAGAGTTTATGATAAAGAGCGGTTACTGATGTGGGAATCATCTTATAATATGTGGAAAGACCATCCTGTTCTAGGGGTTGGATTTGATCAATGGCAGCAACAGTATGAAAAACATTATATTATGGATAGTGCGGAAGAACGGATTGTTCCAATGCCGCATAACAATACGGTATATTTTTTCTCCACAACTGGTATAGTCGGAGGTATTGCGTATATTGTTTTTTCAATAGGCGTATTGATATATTTTGTAATTCAAATGTATAAAAATCCTCAAAATATTTTATTACCGATTATGATCTGGATGTGGTGTGCGATTATGGTTCACGGTCAAGTTGATTCAGGTATTACAAATAAGTTTGTTATGCATATACTATGCGGAACAATGGGGCTCGTATGTGGTAGCATAAAGAATCATCCTATCAATAACAATTACAACTAATATATATAGGTAAGATCTATATTTTCATGGTTTTATGCTACTTAATATGGTACAATGTGGATAATTGTTAGTATATTCTGGTTTTATAGAGAGAAGGTTGTTTTCTTACTGAGTGTTAGTGGAGAAAACAGCCTTTTATTATTATCTGAGGTTTTATAAATGGGGAATTATAAAAACTATCACTTAGTAATCAGCAAATTTATATTAGCCTGTTTTGATTATATAGGCATCGTATTGGGGATTTTGAGTGCGTATTATCTGCGCCTGTCGTTTACATACATACCGCTTCATTCCAATTTTAAGATTGAAGATATCTATGTATATGCCGTTATTCCTGCTATCTTTCTATTTGTTTTGCTGTTGAATAACGCATATTCCGTAGCCGCACCGTATTGGGATACAATCAAGGCCATTTTTCGCAGTATCACCATTAGCATCGTGGTATCTATCGTGCTGATGTATACGGGTCATGTCACAAATGATGTATCAAGATTATTTGTCGGTTTTTCATATATCTGCATTTTACTGTTCGTATATCTTTTCAGATTTTTTATTGGCAAAGCATTATCTTATTTGGGATATTTAAATATTCCCGTGTTACTGGTCGGCGCCGGTAAGACGGCGGAGCTCGTGAAAAGGGCGTTTGATCGTATGCCGATTTCAACGTATAAGATTATCGGTTTTGTAGATGATAATCCGAAATCCGCCAGTATTGCAGCGGAGTATGAATGTCTCGGTACATTCGATGATGTAGAAGACGTTATTAAGGATACGGGGGTCCAAACGGTTCTCATCTGTGCACCCGGTCTTGAGTCAAAAAAACTGGTATCCTTGGTTAATCGGCTGCAATTACTCGTTAAACGTGTGGCCTTCGTACCTGAGCTGTTCGGATTGCCGGCCAGCAATATTTCGGCTCGCGGTATGATGGAGGAACAGGCTGTCGTATTGCGGGTGCAGAACAATTTAGCTCGTAAGTCCAACCGCATTATGAAACGCATCTTTGATATTGTGGCCACCGTGTGCGGCGGCATCTTGATCTTGCCGATTATCGCTGTCGTGGCGGTGTTGATTTACCTCGATTCTCCGGGACCTATCGTGTTCGGCCATAAACGGGTCGGTCAGGGCGGTAAGGAGTTTTTCTGCTATAAATTCAGATCCATGGTTCCCAATGCACAGGAAGCGTTGGAGATTTATTTAAAAGAACATCCGGAAGCTCGCGAAGAATGGGAACGGGACTTCAAGTTGAAGGATGATCCGCGCATTACAAGAATCGGAAAATTCCTGCGCAAGACCAGCCTCGATGAACTGCCGCAGCTATGGAATGTCCTCATGGGCGATATGAGCCTTGTGGGACCGCGTCCTATCGTTCGAGATGAAATCGTAAAATACGGCGATTATATCAATGATTTCTATCTTGTACCACCGGGAATTACAGGTGTGTGGCAGGTCAGCGGTCGCAGTGATACTACCTATGAAGAACGAGTTCTTATGGACTCCTGGTATGTACATAACTGGTCTGTGTGGATTGATATTGTATATTTATTAAAAACGGTGTTGGCCGTAGCTAAATCGAAAGGTGCGTATTGAGGGAATATATCAATTTTAAGGAGGCCGTATTATCATAGGAAGTCATATGAATACATATCTTATTTATATTGCTCATGGTATTGGTGATTTTGTTATTGCCGTACCTCTTATACGTAACATTAAGGAACAAGATCCTACAGCAGTCATTGATATTTTTACATGTTCTGATAAACATCGCATCGGACTGAATAAAATTATGGCACAGCTTCAGGGAGATATACGGCATTGTTTTTACTATACAAAGGTAGAACCGTTTCATTCCTTGAGATTTTTGATGCAGGCCGGATATAAATCCTATGATTATGGAATCGTATTGGAACACTTTAATTCCAAGTATATGTCCGCATGGCCAAGTAAAATTATTAAAATTTGTTGTAAAACAACGATAGGTGCGCATAATCCTTATAATAGTGCGATTTATGATCGAACTATAGAACGTCCTGATCGATACTATATTTATGATTTAGAGAATGATATTTTGGAGCAGTTGGGGCTTTCTCGAACTATACAGGAGCGGGAGTTTTATGCACTTGATGTATCACCTTCGTCGAATCGAATTATAGAGAATCATCCATCTATTGTATTTTGTATCGGATCTGGACATGTGGCAAATGAGAAACTTCATGATCCTTACGCTTTAAGTTTAAAATCCTGGCCTACGAAAAATTGGATATATCTTGGAAATGAACTTATCCGAATGGGTTATCAGGTTATCCTTATCGGTGGAGCTATGGAAGAGGGAATGATTAAACCTTATTTAGCGGAATTGGACCGAGGAATTGTCAGCTTTATTGGAAAACATTCTATTAAAGAAAGCTTTCAGGTAGTTCGCGAAGCGGATCTTGTAGTAGGTGTCGATACGGGACTTATTCATGCCGCATCACTGCAAGGTACGCCGACGTTAACCCTATTCGGTTGTACGGATCCTGTTATTGTTCGGCCGTTTGGTCCATATAGTCATATTATATATAATCCTGTAGAATGTTCTCCATGCCTCGGAATGGATCAGTCTTTTACATGTACTGAGAATCGATGTATGCAGGGGATTACGGTGGATACTGTATTGCAAAATATCAGACAAATAGTAACGCCATAAAAAGGAGAAATGCCGTGGATAGTTATTTACTTCTATTAATTACCTATGTGGCATTAGTGCTTATAGGTCGTAAAAAATGTAATTTAGATATTATTTCCCCGGCTATGATTACGCTTATATCGTTGACGGTAGTTATCGCTTTGGGCTATTGGTATCGTTATGAAATGGAAACAGATTTATATTTTTATACGTATATAGTTATGGCTTGTGGCGGTATTGCAGTTTTAGGTGCAGGATATGCTGTGACTCGATGGGCGAGTATCAACTGGGGCGGTGTTGAGATATCTGATTCATTCCGAGATACCGATACGTATGTATTAGCAAGCCGTATACAATCATATAAATTATTCCAATATACATCCGTATATATGATTTGGTTTATTATATTTTCATTATTTTGTGTTTTTTTGAACACCTCTGGTGACGCAGATGCGAGTCGTATGGCTCAATATCGAGATATTATCTTATATCCTCATTTACACCCCGGTGATACGAAATTTATTTTTATAAATTCTCAATTTTATAAAATTGCTTGGGCTTTAACATATACATCGGCATATGTCGCTATTTATAATGGAGTTATATTGAATAAGCCTATATTTAAAGGCACAGGATTAATAACTACGGTAATTTTTTTCTGTATTGGCAGCTCTATTGCTATGGGGGCTCGACAACCGGCAATTGAAATCTTTATTTTTATGATGCTGACATACTTGTTCTTACTTGTAAAAGAACATCGATACAGTCAAATCAAGAGCTTTCTTTATAAATTGATACCTGTTATGGCGGTGAGTCCGTTTTTGTATATACTTTATGGTATTTTGGTAGGACGCCACGATGGTAACAATGTGACATTACAGCGTATTACCGAGTTGTTAGCCGGCGGTATTTATGCTTTGAATAACCATATCTGGGAACCGGCACGAACTATTTATTTCGGTCAATCCAGTTTTGCCGATGTGTATGATAAACTTATCAATATTGGATTATTACCCGAATCAGCACGCATGGCGTATCATGAGTTTGATAAATTCGGCAATACCTTGTCTTTATATGGACGGTGGTATGAAGATTTCGGTATTATCGGTGTTGTTATTATGAGTATTATCGTAACCGCCATATTTACATTGGCGTATGAATATTTGCAACGTCAATCTAACGGTAAAATCATGACCCATGTTTGGACGGCTATATTTATTACTGAGTTAATTTCTCTTGTTTGGGCAGGTTATGATGATCGTATTCGTGCTCTGTTGGCATTTTCTCAATTTGTCATCATCGTACTTACCGGAGGATGTATTTATGCAGGGTATTGTGTAAAAAGTAAGCGATAGTAATGAATGTATGGATAGATGATGAGGTGGCATATGAATATTTCCGTAGGGAAAAAAGATGTTATATGGTCTTATGCAAGTATGGCCCTTACAATGATTGTAAATCTGTTTTTGCTGCCTTTATACATTTATTTTTTTACACCCGATATGGTAGGTCTCTGGTATATATTTATCAGTATCGGATCGATCGCGTTACTGTTTGATTTCGGATTTTCTGTTACCTTTGCCCGCAATATCACATATTGTTGGAGCGGCGCCTCTGAACTCAAGAAACAGAATGTGTCCTTTTCGAAGTCAGGAGAGGTCAATTTTCCGCTGTTGAAAGTTGTCCTTACCGCATGTCGTCTGATTTATGCCGTATTAGGCGGCATAGCGTTGCTATTGATGTTGACTGCGGGAACATACTATGTAGGAACATTGGTGGATAATTCCTCAAATACGGAAGTTTATGTAGCATGGGGAATTTATGCGACGGCTATTTTTTTGAATCTCTACTATAGTTATTATATTTCTTTCTTACGTGGTGTCGGTGCCATTACTTTGGCAAATAAAAGCATTGTATATGCCCGTTTATTACAGATGATTGTAACTGTTGTACTTCTGTTATGGGGCTTCGGTATTATCGGTGCCAGTACAGGTTATTTATTATATGGTTTGGGATTCAGACTTTTTGGCAAGCGATATTTTTATCAATATGAACGAATAGGGCAACGGTTACGAGATGTTGTAGATACTGTTGCAGTATCCACGATAGATATATTCAGGACGATTTGGTATAATGCATGGCGTGATGGCATAGTATCTATTTCGAATTATGTATCTACACAGGCTACTATTATTATTGCTTCAATGTATCTTAATTTAACTGATACGGGTATATATTCTATTACTATTCAGCTCACGACCGCTGTTGCCGTTGTAGCAAGTACGCTATATAATACGTACCAGCCGGCCTTTCAAAATGTATATATTACAAAGAATATAGAATGCTTGAAGGAGTTATTTTCCTTTTCCGTAACTTTATTTATCGTTATATATTGGATTGGTATTATTGGATTATGGATTATAGGGATACCGCTTCTTAATATGATTAAACAGGGTTTCATCATTAATGATGCGATTCTGTGGGGGGCAGCGTTTATGCAGTTCGTTATTTATTATCGAAATTGTTATACATCTTATTTTTCCTGTACTAATCGTATCATTTATGTGAAGAGTTTTATTATATCTTCCTTTATTGGTCTTATATTATCGATAGTATTGATGCACTATTTGGCATACGGCATATGGGGTCTTATTGGCGGTACGGTTATATCTCAATTAGGATTTAACAGTTGGTATTGGCTATACAAGGCACATGAGGAACTGGGAATTTCTTTGTGGCAATCTTTATGTCTCGGGATGCGATATACAGTAGGTAAATTAAAAAGGAATTATTCATGATGGAGAAACCTATTCGTGTTCTACAGGTTATCGGTATTGTTGCCGGTGGCGGGGTGGAATCGGTCGTAATGAATTATTATAAACATATAGACCGTTCAAAGATACAGTTCGATTTTGTCGTTCATGATGATAATGTTATTGATATTACGGAAACTGTAACGGCTATGGGGGGCAGGGTTTATAAAGTTCCGGCATACAATAAAAATATACTGGGCTTTATGAGCGGGATCTATCATATCGTGAAGAAATATCACTATAATATTGTGCATTGTCATATGACTACACTCGGTGTATTTTCTTTGGGTCCGGCATGGCTTGCGGGAGCAAAAATTCGTATTTTACACGGCCATAGTACGACCGTTAAGAGTGAAAGAAAACGAAATATGATGAAAATGATATTACGCCCGTTTTCTACCTTTATGGCAAATCGATACTTTGCCTGCAGCCGTCTTGTAGCGAGATGGTTATATAAAACTGAAACAGATGTGCAGATTATCAATAATGCTATTGACGTGGACCTTTTTCAATATAATGAAAGCTATCGGACTGCTTTGCGTCATGAACTGGTGTTGGATGATAAATTTGTTATCGGTCATATAGGGCGGTTTATGTATCAAAAGAACCATGATTACCTTATTCGACTGTTTCAATATGTGGCAAGTCGTATTAAATCTGCGCATTTAGTTCTTGTAGGCGATGGCCCGTTACGGACACAAATTATGAATCAGATTGATGAGCTCGGCTTAACCGATCGTGTAACTTACTTAGGATTACGTAATGATGTATATCAATTGTATAGTGCTTTTGATGTGCTCTATTTACCGTCCTGGTATGAAGGATTAGCTGTAGTTGCTGTTGAATCACAAGGGACAAATTTACCGATTCTTATGAGTGAATATGTAACAGATGAGGCGGTTATTGACCCTATGTTGGCACAGTGCATCGGTATCACTGATGATGATATGAACAGCTGGTTGGTTTCTACGGAACAAATTTTTCAACATAGACGAGACCGTTGTGGTATCAATAACTGCATTAATACGAAAGGCTATAATATTCAACTGGAAGCTAAACGCTTAGAGGAGTTATATAGTGAGTATTGTAACGGCTAGTGTAAAAAAATTGAATATCTTAGTGGAGATTATGCATGGACTGGGCGATACAGTATGTGCTTTATCATTATTAAAAGCTTTACGCTATTTATATCCGATGTCGCATCTTACAGTGCTTTGTAAAACTAAGGCCGGTCAAGATATTATTGAATCGTCTGATATCTTTGTTAATGAGATAATAGTTCTGGATGTTTATAAGAATATATTTGATACGATAAACGTGATTCGATATTTACGGCAGCAGCATTTTGATATAGGTGTCAGTGCATGTATCACACCGGTTAAGAAATCACAACTATTCATGAAAATTTGCGGTGTGCGGCAACATATCGGATTTCAGGTATTGGGGACGAATAAATTTGATTATGATATGCATTTCGTAGAAGCTAATGTGGCAACATTAGGTCTAGATTATAATGATCAATTTAAACCGCAATTATATGTTGATGCTTTCAGTGATACAAATATAGCACATTATTTTAATCATTTAGATATGGAGCTACCTGTTATCGGCGTCTGCATCGGTGATGCGGATCCGTCACTCACCAATCGATGGTTGCGAACGGGACGTGTTTTCCCGAGATCTTGGGGGATTACACGTATAGCCGGATTGATAGAGTTATTATTAAAGGCAAAATATCAAGTGGTTCTGATCGGAGGACCACAGGAGGTTCCGTTACTGGAGCATTTAGAGGCATATTTAGATAATCCGAAGGTTGTTAATCTGGTAGGTGTCTGTAATATACGGGAGAGTATGGCGGTAGTTAAGAGATGTACCTGTTCCGTCGGTATTGATACGGGTATGCAGCATATAGCGGGGGCTTTGAATGTACCGACAGTATCTATATTCGGACCTACAAATCCTAAAAATCATGGTTCTTTTTCCGATTGCAGTTATTTTGTTGAGCATGATATAGACTGTAAATACTGCTTTGGTACAGATAATTATATTCATTGTAATCATCGCCGATGTTTAACGGAGATTACACCCAATCAAGTGTTGGATGTGATACAAAACGTAGTTTTGTCATAGTATATGAGGTGTTAATATGAATTTAGAGCTACATCCAATAATAAATAAATCTTATGATGATCATGTAGATACACTTTCAAAAAGTAAAAATCAATTAAAAGAACTTGAATTTATTGCTGCTGTATGTAAATCAGCGTTATCTAATGGCAATAAAGTCCTGTTTTGTGGAAATGGGGGTTCGGCAGCTGATTCTCAACATTTAGCGGCTGAGCTGGTAGGGCGTTATAAGAAAGAACGTAAATCCTTGCCATCTATTGCATTAACAACTGATACATCAATCATAACGGCAATTGCCAATGACTATGAGTATAACACTATTTTTTCGCGACAAGTAGAGGGGCTTGGAAAGGAGGGGGATGTATTAATAGGTATATCTACATCGGGAAATTCAAAGAATGTCATTGAAGCAATAAAATTAGCTAATCAAAAAGGTATAATCACAGTAGGATTTACTGGCAATGATGGCGGTCAAATGGCTGAATTTTGTAAATATATGTTTAATGTTCCCAGTAATATAACTGCGCGGATTCAGGAAATGCATATATTGGCCGGTCATATACTATGTGAACTCATAGAGGAAGACTATTAGATCTGAAGATATAAATTTAACCTTCAATGTGTAACATACCGACATAGTATAAACTTTCATCGTATCGTATACTATAGGTAAGATGCGACAGTATGCCCCGTGTGCAGGTGTCTGACGGTTCGGTATATTTCGCACGCAAGTGATTTGGCGTATTTTGCCGCCGGTGGCTCGGCATATTTCGCCCCCAAAGGTTTTAGTTATAGTTTGTCCCGAGGAGGTCCTCATGTCTCAATATGAATTTATCGATAAACGTGTGCCGATTGCGCTCGACAATCCTTCGATTTATCATGACATCTCAAAATGTAAGAACTGCACCTTGTGCCGTCGCGCTTGTGCGGACGTGATGAGCGTGCTCGATTATTACGATCTCGATGCGAACGGCGACGTGCCCGTATGTATTCACTGCGGTCAGTGCGCGGCGGCGTGTCCGTTCGATTCCATGCATGCCAAATCCGAGCTTGATAAGGTGAAAGCAGCCCTCGCGGATCCCGATAAAATCGTTGTCATCCAGACGGCTCCGGCTGTGCGCGTGTCTATCGGTGAAGGCTTCGGCTTCGAGCCGGGCACATTCCTGGAAGGCAAAATGGTCGGCGCTTTGCGCGCTCTCGGTGCCGATTATGTGGTGGATACGAACTTCGGTGCCGATCTGACTATCATGGAGGAAGCGTCCGAGCTCGTAGAACGCCTCAATAAGGGCGGACAGATTCCTCAATTTACGAGCTGCTGCCCTGCGTGGGTACGCTTTGCGGAAATCTATTTCCCTGAACTCATTCCGAACTTGTCGTCCACGCGCTCCTGTATCGCTATGGAAGCGGCTATGATCAAGACGTACTTTGCTGAGAAGAAGGGCATCGACCCTCATAATATCGTATCCATCTCCGTCAACCCTTGTACGGCTAAGAAAGCGGAAACGAAACGGGAAGAAGAAAATGCGGCGTCTCGTTTCTACGATGACGAATCCCTCGGCATGGATACGGACATCTCCATTACGACTCGCGAATTCATCCGTTGGATTCAGGAGGAAAATATCGACTTCAACGCCGTTGAGGAATCTCAATTTGATGAACTGATCGGCATGGAAACCGGTGCGTCCATCATCTTCGGTAACACCGGCGGCGTAATGGAGGCCGCTATGCGTACGGCTTATAAACTCATTACGGACAAAGAACCGCCTCCATACGCGTTGACTCATCTCGAGGACGTACGCGGCATGCAGGGTGTGAAAGAAGCGACCGTTCAGCTCGGCGACGATGTGACCTTGTCTGTGGCGGTTGTGCACGGCGGTAAAAACGCTCGTGATTTCCTCAACGCTTTGAAAGAAGGCGACAAGCATTACGATTTCATCGAAGTCATGGCCTGCCCGGGCGGCTGCATCGGCGGCGGCGGTCAACCGCGCACGAAATTGCCGCAAGCCGTAAAAACGAAGGAAGCCCGCATCGGCGGACTGTATGAAGCGGACGAAAACTATAAATGGGTCGCTTCTTATGAAAACCCTGAAATTCAGGCATTATATAAGAACTTCCTGGGTGAACCGTTGGGCCATAAGGCGCATGAACTGTTGCATACACATTATACGGATCGCAGTGCGGTGCTCGGCGATCGCAAGGACGTAGTGCCTGAAACATGCCCTACATCCCCTAAATTCAAAGGATAAATGTAAGCACTTTTCAATATCCGATGAATGTTTAGTAGTGTGTAACACCACGAAATTAGGCGCAAACGATCTAATCTCGTTATGGAGTTCAATATCTGATGAATTCCTGGCCATGAGTAATGGAGAAGCTTTGTCATATTAACAATCACATAAACCGCTGTAGGAACCCTATGGGCTATTGTGAGTAGATTCTCTGACGTTAGACAATACAATTAATTAGATAGCACATCTAATGGTTTATCTGACGTTAAAGAGTACATCATGTAGATTCCATAGGGTTTTGTTATGATATAAAACATAGTCTCATCTTGGATATAGATGCTAAAATATTAATGAATATTGATAGTAAAACATATTTTATTGTGGTATAAAATATATTCTCATTTCGGTCTGTCAATTATGAGAATTTAGTATAGATATGTTCAATATGCATGAGGAAATGATGAATTATATAGTGTATAATAGTAATACATAATGTCAAATGGATATGATGGGGTCGTATTCTTTGGGAGAACGTTAGCGTACATTGTGTGGTTAGAGAGGGCTACAGGCCGAATGGACGTTAGTAAACCGAAGGGAACTTTCACAAGGAACGGACAAGTTCGTTGTATATTGCGGATTGTGAAAGTACCTAATACCTCTTTGGTTACGTAGGTAATGGGGCACTACGGTGCTAATGAGGAGTTTTGTGTACGCATGAAAAGTATAATTCAGCGAGTCATTTTAGGGATGGGCGTAATCCTGACAGTCATTTTGGCCGCTTCATGTAAACATCAGAATACGGGGAGCGAAGGCATTCGGCAGTTCTCGTATCGCGGATTGGTGGCTTCGGATAAACCTGTCACGGAAAAGGTCGATACATGGCTGGATGCTATGTCGAGAGAGGATAAAATCGGACAGCTCATGATGATCAGCCTGCATGGTACCGAGCTGGGGCAGTCGCAACGGGACGTCATTCGTAAATATCGGGTGGGCGGTATTTTGTTGACCAATGAGAACCTGATGTACAAGAACCAGGTGAAAGCTTTCATCGAGGAGATTCATCAGACGGCGGTGACATCGAGCTTGGTGACGCCGTACATCGCAATCAACCGGGACAAGGTGGAACGCAGGGGCGATATTTTTTTGCGTCTGCCCGAGGCGTCCAAGATGGGACAATATTCGATTGACCGCATCATCAATCTTACGACCCGGTCCGCTATCGAATTGCGCGATATGGGCTTTAATCTCGTTATCGGACCTAATGCGAATCTGGGGGTGCCGCATATTTCCTATACGGCGGACCCGACATGGGCGGGTCATATCAATTTGGCTATGGCCGAGCGCTATCAGATCAATCATATGTGGTTCGCTTACAATTATTTCCCCTCGTTGGGAACGGGGGACCGCATGTTTTCCTCCGCTGATGAGACGAAGGACTACTTGAGCGATAATGATGTGGCCGTATTCAAGCGCCTTGTGAAACAGACGACGCCGAATACATATATGGTCATGGTCAGCCATGCGCAGTTTCCCGCCATCGACAGCGAACATCTGGCGAGTTCATCAAAGTCGATCATAACGGATTGGCTGCGATCCGACCTGGGTTATGACGGCATTATCATGACGGACCGCATCGATGTCGGTGCGTTGCAGTCAAATCAGAACATCGGCGATTATGCGGTGGCGTCCGTCTTGGCCGGCAGCGACATCATCCTTCTCGATGCGGATACGACGCATATCGATGAGGTACATCGCGCTTTATCCCGCGCCGTGGAAAACGGAGACATTTCCGAAGAACGACTTAACGCATCGGTAAGGCGGATTCTGTCCATGAAAATGCAGGAACATGCGGACTGAAATCTGTGGTAATCTTTTACGTGTAAACTACTATATCGTAATATACTATATCGTAAACTACTATATTACGATATAGTATATTGCTGCATTCACGGCGCTGCCTATTACTGGTTATTCAGTAAAAGCGGCTATACTTTTACCAATACAAATCCCGATATTGAACTGATAACCCTGGAAAATATGTATAAAATCTGATTAATTCCTGATTTGTCATAATCCTCTTTCCGCGTTAAGGTGTAGTCAAGCGCTATGCCCGGGCAGGAAAGGAGATTATGTTAATTTCTGATGAATTACCAAATATTCAACGGTGTCAGTCGCCGGAGAAACATACGGATCGTCCGATTTTGCAGACCATGGTGTGCTCGCCGGAGGTGTTGGCATCGATTACGGACGAAAATCTGGTGCGTATATGTCAGCGCCGGAATATGCGGGTGCAAACCGTGCTGTACCAGCCGTGGAGTCCCGATGAAATTCATTATGATGCGGCACAGATCGAGCTGTGTCGGCGGTATCGTCCGCTCATTCTGCATTACACGAACTTCACGATGAATCGCGCGTTCAGAGAGGACCTTGAAGGGTATCTGTGGGCGGTTCTCGTGGACTCGATTTACAGCTATGATACGGAGGGGCCCGTGCCGTTTGCAGGTTTTGTGAAAGCCGGCATCCGATACGGTCAGATGAATTACTTCAAACATCAGCGTCGTCAGTGGCAGCGGGAAATACATCTGCCGGATACGACGACGGACGGTGACGAAAAGCAGCTGGCCATGGATCAGTTCGCCTCCGCGGATTGCGTGGAGGACGAGGTGTTGAACCGGGAGATGGAACAGCAGTTGCGGCATCGTCTCGTATGGGCCTTGTCACGCCTGACGGAAACACAAAGGTCTTTACTGCGTCAGGTATATGGCGACTCTAAAAGCTTTACCGCCATCAGCGAAGAACTGAATTGCAGCCGTCAAGCGGTGCAGCAACGCCACGAACGGGCGATCAGGAAATTGCGAAAATATCTGACAACGGATTTTGAGGATCTGGCGGATTATGGCTCGTAGGGGTTATAAGATTTTATAGTCGTTATATCGGTCTATATCGGCCCATAATGACCGTAACGGTTCATAGCAGTTTATGATGGCTAGACTGATTCATATCGGTTTATAATGTTTTATAGATATGCATATTATATACGTTTTGCGAATTCGATGCGTAATTAATGTCACATCAAGTAATCATTGTGTTTACAAGATTATAACAATATTTAATAATACATAAAATTCTATAGTTTTCCGTATATATTTACAAAATGTGTATGGAGGTATACAATAGTTTTAACAGCGGATCATTGCATGCGGATCTGCTTTCACAGAACACGTGTTCATTATTAATTGCATAGGAATGTTCCTTATTTTATTAAGGAGGATGTTTAGATGACATCACATGACGGAGTTGCAGAATTGATGATCTCTCGTTTATCACAGGGAGAGGATTTGGATTTGGTATATGCGAATCCCGAGAATCACATTGTTTGTCTTATTCCAACCTATGAAAATGGCGCGGACAGTACGTTGTGCTATTATGTCGATGGTCGGCAGGTTCTCATCGACAAGCCGATACGCCTTGTTACACGCGAGTTGGCTCTGAAAGAAGGCTTACGGCCGGGCTGTATGTTGAGCAGCGACGGTCATCGCAGTGCGTACACGGCGCCGCGGATCTTTGGACCGCATATGACGCTGGCCCATATTAAATGCCGTCGTTCTATCGGTAAAGACGTGGTATACGGCCTGTTCAACGTGGCGATTCCTTATGAATATCGGGTCGAAGAGGGACCGCAATCGGATACGAGCTATATCCGCGTGGCGGACTTTGAACCGATCCTGGTGTACCAGTCGCCGGCCCAGGTGCGCCGCAAACTGGCGGAAGCCATGATGGAACACTGCCATTACGTACGTAAAATGATGGCCCGCATCAAAATGAGCGGCAACCCGCACGTCGTGGCGGAACTCTTCATCGCCTGGCGAGACCTCACGACATAAGACCTTTGACATAGATCATTCGGATCATGTTGTCGAGAGGGGGCGGGCGTATAGGTGAAAGCTGTGTAATTTTGATGTTGTGTAAGTGTAAATATATATAAATGAGAAAAACCATCCCTTGAGAAATTGAGGGATGGTTTTATTTTTGTAGAAAAAAGATGTTTAGAACTTGATTATATTAAATTTCAAATCTTTTCATGAAAAAATGATGAATTTTTAAGTTGTTTTATGCTAGAATGAAATTAATTATACAGGTATGGTTTCGGTTTACAAATTATGTTTGGTTAGGCCGAAGGCAATAAAAAATCTCAATCCTTAAGGATTGAGAGTAGATGCCCTACGTCGGGCAGCCCGAAGGCACTGTAAATAAATTTGTATTTGAACTCGTAATGTAATTCTGTAAACCTCCAAAACATTTGGATTACTTATAGTATAGTGAACCAACCGCAGAATGTCAATCGTAAATTTTGGCGAAGGAGAGTAATTATGGAAACACAAGCAACTGCTCAACTCATTTCCGGTCATCTAAAAGGCTATCCTATTCGTGATTATTTTGTAGGCCTGGACATTGGTACTAATTCGGTCGGTTGGGCCGTGACTAATCGGATCTATGAATTGTTGAAGTTTCGTTCACATAAGATGTGGGGCAGTCGTTTATTTGAAGAGGGACAAACAGCTGTTGTGCGTCGTGGATTTCGTTCTATACGCCGAAGATTAGAACGCAGGCGGCTGCGTTTAAAATTATTAGAGGCTTTATTTGCTGATGCTATGGCGAGTGTAGATTCTACATTCTTTATTCGTCTCCGTGAAAGCAAATACCATTACGAGGATAAAACAACAGGACATAAGTCTAAATATATTTTGTTTATTGATGATAATTATACAGATCAAGATTATTTTGCGGAGTATCCTACAATCTATCATTTACGAGCTGATTTGATGGAGCATGGTACTGATGATATCCGTAAATTATTTCTTGCGGTGCATCATATTCTTAAATATCGTGGTAATTTTTTATATGAAGGAGCTAAATTTGATTCTAATTCCAGCCTTGATATGGTTTTGAAGCAGGCGTTGGAGCAAATTGAATTTCATATATTTAATGCTACATCTAAGGATGCCTTACATTCTATTTTAGATATTGTAAAACTGCAAGATAAAACTAAATCCGACAAGGCTAAGGCCATAGAATCTTTTGTTGATACATATCCTAGGGATAAGGGGGAGTCAGATTGTAGTGATAAGAATAAGAAAGAATGGATTAAGGCGGACAAGAAACGGTTGCGGGCCTTTGCTAATCTCATTTTAGGTTTATCTGCGAACCTAACGGATCTGTTCGGCACCATAGAGGAGATAGAGGATGACTTTGTAAAACTTCAGATTACAGGCGATAATTATGAAGAAAAACGTGATGATTATGCCAAGGTTTGGGGTGATACTATCCGTATCATCGATGACTGTAAATCCGTATATGATTCGATTATCCTTATGTCCATCAAGGAACCGGGCCTTACTATTTCTCAATCCAAGGTGAAAGCCTTTAACAAACATAAAGAGGATTTGGCAATTTTAAAACAATTGTTGAAGCCTGATAAACATATTTATAAAAATATGTTTAAGGCAGATGAAAAAGGCTTAGCCAATTATGTTCATTATATTAAACAAGGCCGTAAGGACGAAACCGGTTGTTCTTGTGAGGACTTTTACAAATATACAAAAAAGGTGGTGGAGTCTTTACCTGATTCCAAGGATAAGGCATATATTCTTAATGAAATAGAATTACAAAAACTATTGCCATTGCAACGTATTAAGGATAATGGTGTTATTCCGTATCAATTGCATTTAGAGGAATTAAAGGCGATTCTTGAAAAATGTAAGGATACATTTCCATTTTTAAATACCGTATCTGACGGTTTTACCGTAGCGGAAAAATTGATTAAGATGCTCGAATTCCGTATTCCTTATTATGTAGGACCTCTTAATCGGAGTCACTCTATAGATAAGGGTGGTTTCGCATGGGTTGTGAGAAAAGAGTCGGGACAAGTAACTCCATGGAATTTTGAGGATAAAATCGATCGTGAGAAATCGGCGGAGGCTTTCATTAAAAACCTTACTAATAAATGTACATATCTTATCGGTGAAGATGTATTACCTAAGTCGTCATTATTATACAGTGAGTTTATGTTGCTCAATGAATTGAATAATCTGCGCATTGATGGAAAACCGTTGGAACAGGCGGTCAAGATGCATCTGATAGATGCTGTATTTAAGAAAGAGCATAAGAAGCTGACGAAGAATCGGATTATTGAATTTCTCAAGGATAATAATTATATTCCCGGTAAGCATAAACCTGAGATTGACGGACTAGATGAAAGCATAAAAGGCGATCTGGCTTCATATCGTGATATGAAGCGCATTTTAGGCGATGATTTTGATGCCTCTATGGCTGAGTCTATTATCACGTCTATTACCATCTTTGGTGAAAGTAAGAATATGTTACGTGAAACCTTGCGTAAGAAATTCGGCTCTATACTCAGTGAAGATCAGATTAAGAGCCTTGCTAAATTACGTTATCGTGATTGGGGCCGCTTGTCCAAAAAGTTTTTAATCGGTATAGATGGATGTGTTAAAGGTGAGGACGGAACGTCTGGTACCATTATTGATATGATGCGGAATACAAGTCATAACTTAATGGAGTTATTAGGGGATACATTCTCGTTTATGGATGTTATTATCGAAGAAAACGATAAACTTACTAAAGGACAAGTTGTTGATCCTCATGAGATTATCGAAGAATTGGGACTTTCACCGGCCGTGAAGCGGGCTGTATGGCAAGCATTACGGATTGTAGATGAAGTGATACATATTAAAAAGTCATTACCATCACGTATTTTTGTAGAGGTAGCACGGACTAATAAGGCTGAAAAGAAGAAAAAAGACTCTCGTAAGAAACGTTTGCAAGAGCTCTATAAGTCGATTCAAAAAGAAAGTCCTGAATGGTTAACTGTTACGCGAGACGAATCCGATAAACTGATTTCTAATCTTGATAGTGCGGATGATGCAAGTTTAAGAAGTAAAAAATTATATTTATATTACACGCAATTGGGACGCTGTATGTATAGTGGGCGAGTTATTGATTTAGATCAGCTAAATACGGATAAATACGATATTGATCATATTTATCCTCGCAGTCTTACCAAGGATGATAGTTTTGACAATCTGGTACTTTGTGAGCGCCAGGAAAATGCTAAGAAATCTGATAACTATCCGATTGATCCGGATATACGAAAGGCACGTAAACCATTCTGGACCTTTTTAAAAGAACAGGGTTTGATCAGCTCACGTAAATATGAACGGCTTACACGTACACTTCCTCTTGGAGCGGATGATTTAAGCGGGTTTATTGCACGACAATTAGTTGAAACGAATCAATCGGTTAAGGCGGTCACTACTTTATTGCGCCGATTATATCCAGGTGTCGATGTAGTCTTTGTGAAAGCTGAAAACGTAACTGATTTCCGACATGATAATGACTTTATTAAGGTGCGTTCTTTAAACCATCACCATCATGCGAAAGATGCGTATCTAAATATCGTAGTCGGTAACGTATATCATGAAAAATTTACGCGTAATTTCCGCAAATTCTTCAAAAAGAACGGTGCTAAGCGGACCTATAATCTTGCCCGAATGTTTGATTTTGACGTGATGAGTACAAATACAAAAGACGGTAAGGCGTGGGATATAAATACGAGTATGAATATCGTCAAAAAAATGATGGCGAGCAATGACGTGAGGGTGACGAAGCGTTTAGTGGAACAAAAAGGCGCTTTGTCTGATGCTACCGTATATAAAGCTTCCATTGCCGGTAAGGCTAAAGATGGTGCCTATATTGGTATGAAAACAAAAGATAGCGTATTCTCTGATGTATTTAAATATGGTGGCAGGACTAGTATTAAAAATGCGTACTCTATTGTTGTTGAGTACACAGGGAAAAAGAATGAAATTATTAAAGAAATAGTGCCATTGCCAGTTTATTTAACTAATCGTAATGTAACAGATCAGGAATTAATACATTATGTAGTATCCATTATTCCACAAGCTAAGAATGTATCTATAATTTATAAAAAATTATGCATTAATCAGTTGGTAAAAGTTAACGGGTTCTATTATTACTTGGGAGGGAAGACTAATAATAATATTTATATTGATAATGCTATTGAAGTCGTTGTTCCTGATAAAATCGCTATTTATTTGAAAGCTCTTGATAAGTTTAATAGATTACGAATTGAGAATAAAGAGCTTAAAGCGGCTAGTATAACTACAAGTTTACAAACTGATGTAAATAATAAGGTAATACGAATAACAGTTCAAGATAATTTGAATTTATTTAACTATTTTATAGCTAAGTTGCGACTTCCTTTGTATAAATATATGAAAGGAAATAAAGTTGAAGAATTATCGACAACTGGGCTTGATAATTTTATTAATATGTCTCTGGAAGAACAGTGTATTTATTTAATGGAGGTATTAAATTTACTTACTAATAATAAAACTACGTTTGATGTAAGGCCACTTGGAATTACAGCTTCACGTTCCACTATTGGTGTAAAAATTCATAAATTAGATGAATTTAAAATTATCAACGAATCCATAACCGGATTATATTCTAATGAGGTAACTATTGTTTAAGTACGAACAGGTCAGTAATAGGTGATACTATGAGTTGGCGCACGGTAGTAATAGGTAGTCGTTCCAAGTTAGATTTTAAGATGAATTACATGATTATACGTAAAGATTTTGAAACGACTAAGGTATATATTGATGAAATATATATGCTGATCATTGAATCGACGGCGGTGAGTCTCACCGCCGTACTCATGAATGAGTTGATTAAGAAGAAGGTGAAAATAGTCTTTTGTGACGAGAAACGTAATCCCGCCAGTGAGGTGTTACCGTTATATGGTAGTCATAATAGCAGTAAGCGATGTCGGGAACAGGCGGATTGGTCCAGGGAAGTACAGGCTTATATATGGACTGAAATTGTACGCCGGAAAATCATGAATCAGGCGGAGCTATTACGCCATCAAGATTTAGAAGAATCGGACTTACTGTATCAGTATATTGATGAGCTGACACTAAATGATGAAACACAACGTGAAGGTCATGCGGCTAAGGTGTATTTTAATGCCCTATTTGGCAAATCCTTTTCTCGGGATCAAGATAATCCTATTAATGCAGCTTTAAACTATGGATATGCCATTATACTTTCAGCGGTTAATCGTGAAATTACATCTCTAGGTTACATTACACAACTGGGTCTAAACCATTGCAATCAGTTTAATCCGTATAACTTGGGCTCTGATTTGATGGAACCGTTGCGTGGGTTTATTGATGCACTGGTGGTGAAAGCACAGGTGAGTGAGTTTAATCGAGAAATAAAACTTTCACTGGTAGAATTATTATCTGAAGATGTAACGATTAATGATACGGTACAGACGTTTAGTGCAGCCATACGTATTTATTGTAAAAGTGTATTTGATGCATTGCGTAATCAAGATGCAGCACAGATCAGGTTTATAGAATATGAGCTATAGATTTATGAGAATACTAATTATGTTTGATTTACCGACACTAACCTCGGAAGATCGAAAGGAATACAGAAATTTTCGCAAGTATTTAATTACATCGGGATTTCTTATGCTTCAAGAATCTGTGTACTCTAAATTAGTTCTTAATACGACAAGTGCTACTATCATTATGGAACATGTGCGAAAACATAAGCCTCCGAGTGGGAGTCTATTTATGCTGACTGTTACCGAAAAACAGTTTTCTAAGATGGAAATTGTTGTAGGCGATAGGCAAAATGAAGTCATAGATTCAACAGAGAGGGTGCTAATGATATGAAATTAATGTATCAAGACTCGATATTGGATTTTGAATTACCGGAGAATAAAGTAACAGTTATATCCTTTGAAAATCGGAAAATATTTCGTCGTATGGTTACTGAATTAGATGTACAGTGTGATGGTGGCGAAGGGCCTTGGATTCTAAACGATTGTGATAAAGCATATGATTTAGATAAATATGGACATATGGTACTCAACCCTTTATATGTTGATATGAATAATAAATCCTTACTTACAAAGTTACAAAATCAGCTTGGAAAAGAAGCTTTGACGATGACGGAAGAAGTATCAGATATTATCAGTCGACTTCATGCTTTTTACTATGCTTTAGAATTCGGATACCCTCTTGCGATTCAACATAAACTTGAAATTGGAACAGCTGAGCTTATTAAATTAGGATCATTTAATTTTGAGGATAACCGAAACGGTGATGTTATGGATCTTATGTCTTATGTAGAAGTCGTGGATACATTGCTACACCCGAAATTGTATATCATGATTAACGTTGATCTTATCTTAAATGATGATGAGTTAATGTCCTTCTTTCAGACTATGTTAAGTCGTCAGTTGAGACTTGTATGTTTAACAACCGGATTTTTTGATAAAGAAAAGCTTGATAAAAGTATAATTAATGGGTATATTTTAGATAATGATTTCTGTGTGATTTGATGAAATTACAGAATTACACCTGGTGGTAGCCCGAGTTACTCTTGAGCCGCAAATTTTAATTTGGGGTTTGAGAGTAGTGTAATTCTGTAAATCTCTAAAACCAAGAAAAGGCCGTTTGAATATCCATATAAGTTTGAGAGTAGTGTAATTCTGTAAATCTCTAAAACAAAAGTAGGGGCTGCCGTGCATGTTTATATGTTTGAGAGTAGTGTAATTCTGTAAATCTCTAAAACTAACACATGTTCAACAAAATCAACTAATAAGTTTGAGAGTAGTGTAATTCTGTAAATCTCTAAAACAACTCAAATCTTCGAATTAGACTCGGAGACGTTTGAGAGTAGTGTAATTCTGTAAATCTCTAAAACATCGAGATAAAAATACCGATAATACATCCGGTTTGAGAGTAGTGTAATTCTGTAAATCTCTAAAACAGGGCTTGTCCGCGGTTTGAGTGATGTCATGTTTGAGAGTAGTGTAATTCTGTAAATCTCTAAAACGCCGCCGTCTCTCATATTCTCGAGAATGCTGTTTGAGAGTAGTGTAATTCTGTAAATCTCTAAAACTAGCCGTAGTCGCTACGATAGCGCCACCTAGTTTGAGAGTAGTGTAATTCTGTAAATCTCTAAAACGGTGATAATGTGGCTTATCTAAGATTTGAGGTTTGAGAGTAGTGTAATTCTGTAAATCTCTAAAACGAGTTTCACGAGTTTCCGGATGAATCCAATGTTTGAGAGTAGTGTAATTCTGTAAATCTCTAAAACTCGTGTCTGTAGTATTTTTATCCCAGTTGCGTTTGAGAGTAGTGTAATTCTGTAAATCTCTAAAACTATTGCTTTGGGGCGTTATTGGGTTGAATAGTTTGAGAGTAGTGTAATTCTGTAAATCTCTAAAACCTTTACGCACGAAAAAAAGGCTGAACTCGAGTTTGAGAGTAGTGTAATTCTGTAAATCTCTAAAACTGAAGTATTAATATATTTAGTTGATGTATTGTTTGAGAGTAGTGTAATTCTGTAAATCTCTAAAACTGATGATTATTTGTAAGTTGGGAAACATATGTTTGAGAGTAGTGTAATTCTGTAAATCTCTAAAACAAAAGGTAAGAACGGCGATGACGGTCGTGAGTTTGAGAGTAGTGTAATTCTGTAAATCTCTAAAACAACATGCCCTACATGTGGACAGACATTGCCGTTTGAGAGTAGTGTAATTCTGTAAATCTCTAAAACGAACTTGATAGTGTTATTGCTGCAGAGTTTGTTTGAGAGTAGTGTAATTCTGTAAATCTCTAAAACACATGCTAGAGGATATACCTCTAAATGGGAGTTTGAGAGTAGTGTAATTCTGTAAATCTCTAAAACCGAATGGTTGCGCAAACACGGCACATTCCCGTTTGAGAGTAGTGTAATTCTGTAAATCTCTAAAACAGGGGTATCTATATATAATTCACATCAAGTGTTTGAGAGTAGTGTAATTCTGTAAATCTCTAAAACACTTGCGAATACATCGAATACGATGTATAAGTTTGAGAGTAGTGTAATTCTGTAAATCTCTAAAACGAGTAGCAGAATTAGCCACGGCAGCAGCTAGTTTGAGAGTAGTGTAATTCTGTAAATCTCTAAAACTATACATTTTTATCCCTCACTTTCTACAATGTTTGAGAGTAGTGTAATTCTGTAAATCTCTAAAACTGAAAATGTAATCACGGTAGAAATGAGTCCGTTTGAGAGTAGTGTAATTCTGTAAATCTCTAAAACGAACCAACGACCATATGGCGTTTCGGAAGAGTTTGAGAGTAGTGTAATTCTGTGTCTTTATAGTATTATTACTTGAGATCCCATGTTTAATCTTAAACAAACAATTGGTAAGCTCGTCTTAACACTGATCTGGTTGCTAAATTCATATGCAATTATTGAGCTATGGGCGTGTGAAGGTTGCTTTTATAAAGGGTACTTTGAACTTTATGAAATTATATTATGGTATATACTTTTGGGAAATTTTATTATCCTGCCATATCTGATTTTGTATTGGCGGACATTAAATCCTAATAAGAGACAACCCAAATATATCGATACAATAAAGCATTTTTTTAATTACTCTAATGAGGAAATGACCGCGACATATGTGTTAAAAGTAGTGCTGCATTTAATTTTTCGCTTTTTGGGACTAGTATGGTTAACAGGTGTTAGCGTAGCTGTAGTTGCATTTTTGACAGGATTATTGGGTTTTGCTTTTTTGATAGTAATACCATTTTTATAGAGTTTTAATGTAATAGTTTACTTGTACATTTATATTACCTTTAATAGTGTTAACCTCGGCCTAGCATCATCAACTCTATTACGTTTATTACCTGTTAAATCTACCTCTTGATTTTCACTAACTTAGCAATTCATAGACAAATTGATTCAGCCCAATAAATAGGCACGGTCTCATTGGTATAGTATACTTATACTAACGAGATCGTGCTTATTATCATTTGAGAGGTATGTATGAAACTAAAAGGTATTGTAATAGGTTTGGCGATGGCGCTAGCTTTCACCATGACCGGGCAGGCGATTTCGATAGAGGAACTGCAGTCGTCGCCGCAGTTTAAGGTGATACATGAAAGCAGGCCTGATGTGCCGGGTGCTGACGAGCGGACTACGTGGTATTTAGATACGGGTACGCTGGAGGTTTTGGAGTATGCACCGCCGGTGTACAAGATAAAGGCTCATGTCTACAATGTGTATCAATCGCCTAGAAAGCATGTGATTTACGGGGATTCATGGATCGTCACCTACGATGCGCGTCAGTCCCTTGCGAGTCAGGTATACCGGGCTAAGCAGAACCGTGCTTCGTTGACGACCGCAATTCAATCGGCACAATCTGCGTCAGGCATGGAGGGTCTGGAACAAGATTTGGGCGGCTTCTCCTTTGACGGGACCCCGTTGCCGAGACAGAAAGCAGCTTCCAAGCGGGCAATTTTGCGCACGCAACTGAATACAACGCGTTACGATATAGCCGATATATTGTTCTACGAGGCGTATCATATGCATTTTGACGATATTGTAGTGAAATGAGGGCGATTATGAAAGTACTTTATATAGCTCTGGCGTTGTTGTTGTCGTGTATCGTGTCGGTACATGCTGTCTCAATGCAGGAATTACAGAACTCCGGTCGCTATGAACTGCTTCATGGCTTTGGTGAAAGCGGTAAAGGGGACGGCACATATATAGATAAAGAGTCGATGCAGGCGACGAACGGCCGGAACGGGACAAAGCAGATAGCCGCGACTCAGTACGTGCTGATGCCTGCCGGCGATACGATTGAAGAAAAACTCCTATCAGTATGTTACCGATAGGAGTTTTTGTTTTATGCCTTTAAGATTTCATTTTATAGAGTTCATTCAATACATCTTTTTCAAGGAATTTCTTAATGCATAAGGAATAGTTTAATGTATCATGATTTATAACAGGATTATTTTACCTCTAAATCCTCCGGAATCGCCGGTGGTGCCGCCGGTTTACCCATGGCTCTTTCAATAAATACCACAACCACAAAGACGATGAGGCTCACGACGGATCCGAATATGATGGACATGATATCATATGGATTGCCCACGAATTCCCAGTACACGCCTGCGATAGAGCCGAGCACGATGGACCAGATGCCGGCGCCTGCCGTCGCGTTTTTCCATGTGAGGCCCAAGAGGAACGCCGCGAACGGGCCTGCGGATCTCATGGTGAAAGCAAATACCAGCATCGGAATAATCGCTTTACTTACGAGGGAAATGATGATGGCGATGATGCCGAGCAGCAGTACGCACAAACGGCTGTACCGCGTGAGCTGGGCATCGGTGAGGCTTTTACCGAAGTGATGTTCCACAATATCCTTGGTAAATACCGTTGCGGCCCCTAACAGGTCGCCCGCCCCTGATGAAAGCGTCGCCGACACGACGGCGGCCATAACAAAGCCCGCCATAACCGGAGGCATGAGATTCAATGCCACAGTGGCGACCGCATTGTTGGCTTCGATATTTGGAAATTCCGCAAGTGCCACGAGACCCAGGATGGCCGGTACAAAGGCGAACAGGGACATGATGATACCGCAGATGATCGAGCCGAGCACGGCGGTTCTTTCATCTTTGGCCGCGAAATAGCGCTGCACCGATTCCTGTCCCGTGGAGAATGTCATGAAGTACATGATGATGAGACCGATGATGGTTTTCCATCCCACCTTGGTGAAATCCAGCTGTTCCGCCGGCAATTTGGCAACGATCGCATCCCAGCCGCCCACGTTGTGCAGCACGAACGGCACCGCGATGGTGAAACCGCCCACAAGGACGAAGAAATGAATCACGTCCGTCATAGTAACGCTCCACATGCCGCCGGACATGGTGTAGATGACGAGTACCGCGCCGCAGATGAGGATGGCGAGTTCTGTTGAAAGTCCGGTGAGGACGCTGATAATCGTAGCGGTTGCCGTAATCTGTACACCCGCAAGTGTAATCGTGGCCAGCATGGACAGAATGGACGTAATGAGACGGCTGGACGCGCCGAATCGACGTCCGATGATTTCCGGTACTGTTGTCGCCATGGCGCGTCTCAAGAGTGGTGCCATGAAAGCGACCAGAATAATGCCGATACCGGCGGAGACTACATACCAGCCGGCGGATAATCCCCATGAGCCGTAGGCTTTTGCCGCTACGCCTACGGTGCTTCCGCCACCGATTTCAGTCGCCGCCAATGTTCCTGCCGTCATAAGAACCCCGATACGACGACCGGCGAGCAGATAATCAGTGCTGTCTTTCACACGGATATGACAATACACACCGACCAATAAGTTCAGCAATAAATATAAACATACAATAATCCAGATAATCGTTAAAGATTCCATATGTCACCTCCAAAAACTGAACAGCATTCAGAAACACATACCAAGTCGCCCTTATTACTTGCGGTGCATTGATCAAGTATAATTTAATTATCCGCAATAATGAGGGAAAATACAAAGAGGAGTTTTGAAGACGAGTGGAGAATACGTACTGATAGAGGAAAAAATAGCCGGTACCTGCATAACAGATACCGGCTATTGGTTTATTCATATATTTCTATAGTACGCTCCTTGTTGTATCGATCATTAGTTCGTTTTATAATGAACTTAAGATAGTTGGACGGGGTTGGGCCTCTCTTCGTTTCTGAAGGGAGGGATAAGTCTATGAGCGATTATGAACTGATCATGCTCCTGCTTCAGGTGATAGCTGTGGTCATTGCTTTCGGAGCGCTGGTAGCACTTATTTGTCTTACTAAAGACAAATAGCCCTTCATTTCCACTAACCCGGAGATTAGTATAAAACGAAAAGGCCATTTCTCAAAATTTTATGTTTTCCGAGATGAGCCCGACGGAACTACTCGTCCGGCTGTCTACCTATATTATAATGATAAAGATCTATATCGTCAATGAGATGAAAGATACTATAATCAAATACTGAGTATATAAAACCTTGGGTACGGAGACACAGCCGTATTTGTCTTGTTATGCGGACTTTCACATTTTTTGGTATAATAGGGACATATCTCTAAAGTAAAGGAGGGATTCCCATGATACACAAATGTTTATACGCCTTGGCGACACTGCTTGTGATTATCGGTGCAAATGCGTCCTCTGCGGAGGCGCGTCACGATGTATATGCCACGACATATCACGGGAACAGCTGGTACGTCGATCAGGATTCCGTAAAGAAAGTCGGTGACGTGGTGAATTTCACCGTATATACTACGGCAGGTCTCAGTTATAAGGTGAGCGGCGGCGATGAATACTATAATGCGGATGTATTCTACGATAATAATAAACTCGTATCCGATAACGGACAGTCGTTGTGGAAATCGCCGGCTATGATGGCGGCTATGCGGATTGCGCGTCGCTGATCTGTCCTGAATGAACGTTGTCGTCGGTATATAAGTTTTATAATAAATGTTGAAGGCGGCATATAAGGGAATATCGTGATATTTATCATGGAATATGAAAATGAAAAGAGGCTGTCAGTTAATTACATGTTAACTGACAGCCTTTTTCCGTCTTTATTTATACGAGATTTTATTTATCCTTCCTGATATACCTCATTATAATTCCTCCGACGGTCAGGGCGATGCCGAGACCGCTGAAGAACATGCCGATTGTATGCCATAGAGCGTAAGATTGGTTATTCCGGGAGATCGCTTCCGCCGCGGCCTGCGCACTGGTCGCATGTTGAGCGATTTCCAGATTGTTTGCCGACGGATCCGGTATTAATAATAGAATTAATATGCCTATGATCAGGGCGACAACTCCTATTGGTATCAATCGATTTTTCATTATAATTCTCCTCTCGAATTATGCCTTCAGCCAGTTATATCGTCTGATGTATCATATGCCGGATGGTATCCTGTCGACGACATATATTACGACTGTCGGCATAATGTGTCCGATTCATTACATATGAATCTGTTATTTATCCAGTTTTCTCATGTCCAGATTGTTAATTTCGTCGATGAAATCATTATATGCTTTAATCATATTGCTGTAGTTTTTCTCGTTCTGGTCGCTTATGAAAGTACGGATGGCTCCGATGGACTGATTCAGCTCACGTCTTGCACGGTCATATTCCGTATTGCTTACAGTAGCGGACAGGTCCGCAATGACCTGCAGTTCCTGATTGATCGCATTGGCGTCAACCGGTTTATTGCCTTCAAGACCGTCCACGATATCGGTGAGTCGCAAATGAATTTCCTGTACCGCTGCGGTATTTTTCTGCCCCGCATCTTTCATTTTCTGCAACTGTTCTTTCTGCAGTTCCATATTATGTTTATGAATTATGTCATTGAGCGCGGGATATACGGCCTGGAACTGTTCATATAATTGAATATATTTCGCACCTAACTGCTGTTCCTTGGCATAATTGTCCGTCGTATATGTTTTGGCATCGTAATAGGCGTTCAACTCTTCCGTTAAGGGAACAATATCGTGCAGTACGGCGAGAACCTTGTCGAGAGGTTCGTTCATATCGGGATACGGTACGCCGACTTTTTTCGCTTCCTGTAAATCTTCGTTCAAATGTTTAAAATCCGGCGAGCTGAAAACTGTTAAATGTCTGCCGTTTTTCAGATTTTCCAGTGCCGGCGTATTGGCATAGGCGAATGTGAGACTGCGATCGTTGAAAGTATTGATGGCTTTAACATACCGGTTAAACACTTCACCCTGATCCTGCTGCGGTTTCTGGAGATCCTGCTGGACGCTGTCCGTTACGTTCGACAGACTGCAGCCGCTCAGGAAAAACGGAGCGACACAGGTGGACATACATAGTACAGCGACCGTGATTCTTTTTTTTAATGGATTCAAAATAGCCCCTCTCCTTTCAGGAATTCATTAACAGTCGTTTCTATATTTCAATTATACACCTGTTGCCGTTTTTTAAGAAGAAATACTTATATATTTATGAAATATATACAATATACATTTTACGATATGCCCGCCCGGGGATATACCGATATGGGCAGATATGACGGAAACTGTGCGACAACAACATGATGTGCGGTAATAGTATATGTTATGTATTGACTGATCTGTTTACAAATTTTATGAAAAGTGACATAATGTTCATGAAGATAAAATGAACTTATAAGCTTTGAGCGGAATTCATCGAGGAATGGAGAGGATAGAATGAGCAGGCGAAAACTTATATTATCGATATTAATTAACGGTATGCTATTTTCCGGGCTGTATGTTGTCGGTGCGGCGGATATGACACCGGGCAGCGGTAACGGTGTGGCTGTCGGCACGGGAAGTAATGCGCCCAAGGCGGAAAATGTGGCAATCGGCAGAGGTGCGGGCATATCGTATTCCAACGGTGCCAGTGCGGCTACGGGCGATATAGTTGTAGGCAATGGTGCTAATATCAATAACTATGCCAGTCAGGGCGGCAGTATCGCTATCGGTAAAAATGCAAAAATTGAAAATATGGCCGGCGGCGGAGAAGCCAGCTTCGCTTTGGGGCAAACAACCTATAGCGGTAACTGGTTTTCTTCCTCCAGAATTCCCGCGGACCCGACGAAAGTGGTGGGGAGCGTCGCCATCGGCGATAATACTTTTGCCCGTACCGGCAGTACTATGGTCGGATCCCATAATTATAAAGGTGCTTTGGGTGATACTACTGTGGACAGCGCCTCGACCAGGACGGATGCGTTGAATGTGTACGCTACGACAATTGGCGCCAATAGTTTCAGCAACGGCGCTTTTACTACAAGTACAGGTGTATATAATATTATTTCCAGTGAATATAACGGCGGACGTTTGGCAAATCCCGCAAAGAATTTCGGAGCCACCGTTAACGGTGCGTTAAACAGTATTGAATCTAAAACGGCCGGCAGTTATTATTCCGGTGTTGCCAACAGTATCGTAGGTACCGCCAATCGGACCTTCAATTCCAACGGTTCTCTCATATTTGGCGCCGGCAATGAGATTACGAACTCCGTGACTCGTATTTCAGCACCGACTGACGGAGGCGGTTCCCCTAAGGAATTAGCTGAAACATTGCGTGCTGCCGTAAAAGCTTCCGACGGTGCGGGCTCCACGATGGCGTTCGGAGGCGGCAACAGGGCGGACTACACGCTTCGTTCCGCCCTTATCGGTGTGAACAACACATTGACCGGTTCCAAGGATAATGAAAGTAAAAATACGATGCTGGCGGGTTTTCACAATACGGCGGATACAGTGTCCAACATGACCGTGATGGGGTCCGAAAATACCGTGACCGGGTCCCGAAATGGTGTCGTATTGGGCGATAATCGTACCGTGACGGGCGTCGATCATGCGGTTCTTATCGGATCGGCGGACACGAATACGACGACCTCGGTCGATAATGCCGTTGCCGTTGGTCACAACGCGAATGTAACCGTTGCCGACGGTGTTGCGGTGGGCAGTGAATCGAAGGCGACCGTGGCGGCCGGAGCGGCCGGGTATGATATGAGTACACAGGCGCAGTCCACGGATACGGGCGCCACCTGGAAGGCGACCCGTTCCGCGGTATCCGTCGGTGACGCGGATCATGATATAACGCGGCAAATTACTTCCGTGGCGGCCGGCACAAAGGATACGGACGCTGTCAATGTGGCGCAGCTCAAGAAGTTGCAGAATCAGGTGAATACGAACGGTTCGACTACGGTCAGTGCCGGCAATCATATCAATGTGACGACCACCACAGACGGTACGGTCAAAGATTACAGGGTCAGTCTGTCGGACGATATAACGGATCAGATTACGGACAATACGACAAACATCACTAATATACAAGGTGACGTGAACAATATTAAGCAGGATGTGACGAACATTAAGAATGATGTGACCGATATGGGACAGAATGTGGCGCGTCTCGATAAGCGGCTCAATAAATCCGTGGCCGGTGCCGCCGCTCTTGCCGCATTGCATCCGTTAGATTTTGATCCCGATGCGAAATGGGACTTTGCCGCCGGTTACGGTCATTATCGTGACGGTAATGCCGGCGCGTTGGGCGCTTTCTACAGACCGAACGAGGACGTGCAGTTCAGTGTGGGCTCCACCGTGGGAAACGGTGAAACCGTCGTTAATGCCGGTCTGTCTGTCAAGCTGGGGGCTCACAGTAATGTATCCCGTTCCCGTGTGGCCATCGGTAAGGAGGTCTTGGAACTCAAGAAAACTGTGGCGGCACAGAACGCGCAGATTCAGAAGCTGACCGCACTCCTGAACGGCTTGGCGGGGACGGATATGAAAGCGGACCGCAGCACATTATTCCCTGATGTGCCGAATAACCATTGGGCGTATGCGGCGGTCAGCGATCTGTCGCGTCGCGGCCTTGTGGAGGGCTATCCTGACGGTACGTTCGGAGGAGATCGGATGCTGACCCGTTATGAGTTCGCGCAGATTGTGTATCGTGCGGTGCAGAACGGCGTTGCCGTCGACAATCGCCTCGTTTCGGAATTCGGCCCTGAAATGGCCTTGTTCCGTGTGGATACAATTGCCCAAAATCATGAAGGGCAGCCGGTAATTGAACGTGTAAGGGTCAATAAAAAATAGAATACATCTATGCAGGAACGGCAAAAGTCGGGGCGTATATTGACCGGCTTTTGTCGTTCATATATTTTGTCGCCTGTGTATACGTGATTTTTATCACACATATACATATGAGAGATAGAAAAAATTCTATCCTGATTATTAAAAATATTAAATAAAATACAAAAATGAATAACAGATGAAAAAATCATTTACAAGATAGAAAAGTTTTGATATTGTATATCCATGGGTGAGTATAAAATGAAAAGATAATTAAAAGCATAGTATCGGGTTGATTCCGATAACTGTCGTTTTGTGTTAGAAGAGTAGACTATTGTATATAACTACTGCTTCTTATTTTTTTTACTGTTGCCGTGGACGGCGATATATGGTAATACAGGTTTTACCGATGTTTCGGTGAGGAAGGAACAAGATGAATCGAATTTATAATGTCATTTGGAGTAAAGCTAAAAAATGTTACGTTGTAGTCTCTGAACTGGTAAAGAGCGGTGGAGGCAAGACCAGATCCGTACACACCGGTACGTCATGGGCGCGCATGAGCGTAATCATGGCCGTAGCGGCACTGTTGGCGGGGATTAATATCGGAACGGCACATGCGGTGTTGATTATTGACGGTGTATCTAACGGTTATGCTGTAGGTAAAAATCCATATAGTTCTAACAGTTACTTATTCAATTATAAAAATCCGGGGAATAAGGCCGCTTTGGATGGAAGCGGTTCTGAATCCGGATATTATACAACCACCAGTTTTTCAGGGGTGGCTCTCGGTGAAGGCACTGATATTCGGGAATCAGGTACTTCGAATTCCTATTCCGGCGTGGCTGTCGGCAGCTATGCAAAGGCTACGGGCGGGTTGTCTCTTGCTTTCGGTAATTATGCGCAAGCCACAAACGCGTCATCCATGTCGATTGGCACCGCGACATTGTCGTCAGGATTCAATTCCCTGGCTATGATGCGTCAGTCGGCGGCGACGAAAGATTTCTCGACAGCCATCGGTACGGCCGCATGGGCTGACGGTGTGGGCAGTTTCGCCATGGGGTATTCCGCAACGGCAAAAGGAGAGCAATCTATCGCCATCGGTGCGGCGGAAACGAAAAAACTGGCGGGCCAGGGGAATATACCGAGTGCGGAATATAATAGTGACGGCAATACCGTAACGGAAGGCGCGCGTTCTCTTGCATTCGGTACCTCTGCTCGGACTGCATCCGGTGCCGATGATTCCATGGCGTTCGGCTCCAAGGCGAATACAAGCGGTGCCAACGCCGTGGCTATGGGCTATAATGCACAGGCCAAAGCTACGGACTCTTTCGCTATCGGTAATACCGCTGTATCCACCGGCACAGGCGCTACCGCTATGGGGAAATCCGCACAGGCTACGGGCACCAGCAGTTTCGCCATGGGCAGCAGTTCAAGTGCGGCGGGTACTGACTCCATCGCTATGGGCAGTTCCTCTTTGGCGAAAATGGCCAATTCCATCGCATTAGGCGGTAATGCGAAGTCTCAAGGTGCGGACGCATTGGCTATCGGCGGGGCCGCTAATGCCGGTAATACAGGGGCTATCGCGTTAGGTAAAGGCGCACAGGCTGTAAGCGCCAACAGTACCGCTATCGGTTCGGGGGCGACCGTTACGGGGGCCAATGCTATGGCCATCGGTACAAACGCGAAGGCGTCCACTCCCAATTCCTTGGCATTAGGCTCCGGCACGGAGATAACCAAGACGTTAACGGACGGATATTCCGCATTTACCAATGAAATTAATCATAACTATGTGATGGGTGTCGTGGCTGTGGGTAATGACGGTGTCGGCCGTCGTATCACCAACGTGGCGGGCGGTGAGGATGATACCGACGCGGCGAATATAAAACAGTTGAAGTATGTAAACAGTAATCTGGCGCAATCCATCGCCGGTTCCTCCTATACGGGTTATGAAGCGAACGGGTCCACCTATAAGGCGCCCGATTTCAATATTAAGAACAGTA
The DNA here is from genome assembly GCF_900187285.1 of Veillonella rodentium. Classification (NCBI taxonomy): domain Bacteria; kingdom Bacillati; phylum Bacillota; class Negativicutes; order Veillonellales; family Veillonellaceae; genus Veillonella; species Veillonella rodentium. The sequence continues at coordinate 62,088 of NZ_LT906470.1, forward strand.
CGTATCATACGGTGAAAGATGCGGTGGAAGCGGCACAGACGAACTTCTTCAGTGCGAAAGGCGATTCCTCCGATGCCAATTATGATAATACAGGGGCGACCGGTACCAATGCGACGGCGGCCGGCGTGCGCACATCCGCGGCGGGCAATTACGGTACCGCTGTCGGCGCCGATGCGAGCGCGGCTAATGCAAACAGCACCGCGATAGGTTATAAAGCTAAAAGCAGTGTAAATGACGGTGTCGCATTAGGTTCCGATTCCGTCGCTTCCGTTGCGGCGGGCAAGACCGGTTATAATGTGGGAACGGCGAACAGCCGTACCAATACATACAGCGGATTGACAGGCGCCGCACTGACATCCGCACTGGGCGCAGTATCAGTCGGTGACGGAGGCACGAAGACCCGTCAGATTACAAACGTGGCGGCGGGTACGGCCGATACGGATGCTGTCAATGTGGCACAATTGCGCAACGTCAATCTGAAAGTGGCGGGCAATACGAATGCCAACGGCGGCAGAAATGACGTCTTGCTGGACAATCAGACATTGACGGTGAAAGGCGACGGTACATACATTACGACGACCGCCAATAATCAGACGATCGATGTGGCGTTGACGGATGCGACCAAAAAGAAAATCGACAATGCGGCGGATAAGGATCTGTCCAATATTACGGATACAGCTAAGAAGAACATTACAGCTTTAGGTACTGTTGTGCAGGCGGGTAACAATGTGACTGTCGGCGCACCTGTCGCGGATCCCGTGACAGGGCAGAAAACATATACCGTTAACGGTATGGATACAAAAGTATCTTTGGGTACGAGCGGGTTAATGACGCTTTCAGGAGGAACACCTGACGCAAGCGGCGTACGCAATTACATTGTGGACGTGGATCCCGCGAAGGTGGCGAAAACTGACTTAAGTAATATTACGGACGGCGGCAGGACCGTTATCCGTGAAGAGGCGAAAAACTCCGTCAAGGTGATTGCCGGCAAAAATACCGTGATTACGGAAGGCGTTGACGGTACTTATAAGACATATAAGGTTGACGTGGATGCTCCGGATTACCAGCTGGTGGAAAACAGCGGTGCCGCGGATAAAGCGTATACCGTATCCGGTAATAAGGTCGATTTGACCGTACAGGACGCCAAGAATCCTGCCGACAAGAAAACAGTGACGATTAAGGACATCGCGTCCAAAACCGAACTGGATAAGGTGCAGGATCGTTCCGTTAAATACGACGGGGCTGCCGGTAAAGATACGGTAACCTTGGAGGGTGTTGGCGGCACAAAAATCACCAACCTGAAAGACGGTCTGATAGCGTCCGGTTCCAAAGAGGCTGTGAACGGCGGTCAGTTGCATGACGTTAAAAATGAATTGAACACTGCCATTACTAACACCAAGAATGAAGTCATCGGCAAAGGTCTGCGTTTCGATGCGGATAACAACAGCGAAAAAACGAATAAGTTAGGTTCCAAGGTAGCTGTTAACGGCGACAGCAATATCACGACGGAAATCACACAGTCCGGTGACGATACCAAAATCGGTATTAAACTGAATCAGGATCTTAATGTTAAAAGCGTAACCGCTGTCGATACGGTGAAAGCCGGCGGTGTGACCGTGGGCAAACAGGCTGACGGAACGAATCCGACTGTCGGTAATTATGTAACCGGCCTGGACAATAAGAACTGGGATGCGTCCAATATCGTATCCGGCCGTGCCGCAACGGAAGATCAGCTGCAAAAAGCGTTGAATAAACAGAGTGCGGATGCGACGGATTATCGCTTGATCAGGAATCAGGCGACCGGCTCCAACGGTGATTATACCGTGGACGGCAACGGCGATGTGGCGTTGACCGTACAGGATAAGAATCATACGGATAAGACGGAAACCGTTACGATCAAGGATGTGGCGTCCAAATCCGCAATGGATAAAGGGCTGAACTTCGCCGGTGATACCGGTACCGCAAGCAACCGTAAATTAGGTGAAACCGTAACTGTTAAGGGCGGTGCTACAGGTACCCTGTCCGACGGCAACATCGGTGTCGTATCCGACGGTAACGGTACATTGAACGTGAAACTGGCGAAAACACTGACCGGTCTGGACAGTGTAACTGCAGGCGGTACTACCATAAACAGTAGCGGCTTGACCGTGGGCGGTAAGACTTATGTGTCGTCGAACGGTATTGATGCGAATAGTCAGAAAATTACCAATGTCGCGGACGGCAACGTGACGGCCGGATCCAAAGAGGCGGTGAACGGCGGCCAGCTGCATCAGGTAAAACAGGATCTGGGCGACCAGATTACCAATACGGCGAATACCATAAATAATAGGATCGATACGACAAAACAGGATCTTATCGACAAGGGATTACAATTTGATGCCGATAATAACGATGCTAAAACCAACAAACTGGGTTCCAGGATAACGGTAACCGGTGACGGTACTAATATCAGTACTGCCGTTACACAGAGCGGTGACGATACGACAATCAAGGTCGCATTGGGGCAGGATATCAACGTCAATACGGTAACGGCGATTAAGACTGTGAAAGCGGGAACCGCTGTTATGGGCAATCAATCCGTAACGGATAACAAGGCTGCTACGCAGGCCGGTAACTTCGTAACCGGTCTGGATAATAAGAGCTGGACCATATCCGATCCCGTTTATGTATCGGGACGCGCCGCAACGGAAGATCAGTTGAAAACCGTCAGTGATGCAGTGAAAGCGGCTAATGCGAGCGCAACGGATTATCGTCTGATCGGTGATCCGAATAATGCCGTTGACGGTTCGTATAAGGTTGACAATAACCGGGTCGATTTGAAGGTGAAGGATGATAAAACCGGTACGGTCAATACCGTTACCATTAAGGATATCGCATCCAAAACCGAATTGGATAAGGTGCAGGATCGTTCCGTAAAATACGACGGTACTGCCGGTAAAGATACGGTGACCTTGGAAGGTGTCAACGGTACGAAGATAACCAACCTGCAGGACGGCAATGTGGCGTCCGGTTCCAAGGATGCGGTGAACGGCGGTCAGTTGCATGATGCAAAAAATGAATTGAACACCAATATTAATAATGCCAAGACCGAGCTTACCAATACAGGTCTTCGTTTTGATGCCGATAATAACAGTGAAAAAACGAACAAATTGGGTTCCAAGGTGACTGTGAACGGCGATAACAATATTACGACGAACATCACGCAAACCGGCGATGATACCAAGATCGGTGTTACATTAAATAAAGATTTGAATGTGACCACCCTTACGGCTGCAGATACGGTGAAAGCCGGTACCGTCACCATGGGTAAACAAACTGACGGTGCCAACCCTGCGAATACGGGGAACTATGTAACAGGCCTTGCTAATAAGGACTGGAGCGTCACCAATCCGACCGCTGTCAGCGGTCGCGCCGCAACGGAAGACCAGTTGAAGACAGTTACCGAAGCTGTTAAGACGCAAGGCGCCAATGCGACAGATTTCCGTTTAGTGAAAAATGCGGCCGCTGCAGACGGGGCCTATACGGTCGATTCCAACGGTGACGTGGCGTTGACTGTACAGGACAAGAACCATACGGATAAGACGGAAACCGTGACCATTAAAGATGTGGCATCTAAAGCTAATGTTGATAAATTAAATGATCGTGCTGTCAAGTATGATGCGGACAACAGCGGTAACGTTGATAAGACGAAAGTAACCTATGAAGGTCCTGCGTATGCCAATAAAACAGGCGGTACTCATGTGACGAATGTGGCGTATGCGACCGATAATGACGGCAGCGAAGCGGTTAACGTGGATTACTTGAAAGATAGAATCAAGGACAGTGAAACTACGGTAACCGATAAAGGTTTGAAATTCGACGCCAATAACGGCGGTGAAAAAACGAATAAACTGGGCTCCAAGGTAACCGTTAAAGGGGATAATGCCAACATCATCACGGAAATCGCTCAGGACGGTAACGGCGACAGCACCATTGATGTGAAACTCGGTAAAGATCTCAAAACCGAAACGATTACCGCCACCGGCGCAAACGGTAAAGACGGCAAAATCGGCATCAACGGTAAAGACGGCGTCACCACCAATATTTCCGTCACCCGTGACGGTCAGCCGGGCGTGGACGGTGCGGCAGGCATAACGACGACACGTATCGTGTATCAGAAACCTGACGGCACGAACGAGGAAGTGGCGACCTTGAATGACGGTCTCAAGTTTAAAGGCGACATGGGCGCTACGTCCAATGTTAAACTCAACAAACAGGTGGATATCACCGGCGGTGTGACGAGTGCGTCCGATTTGGCGACCGGTAACAATATCGGCGTCACATCCGCGGCGGTCGATGCCGACGGCAATGCGAAATTGCAGTTGCAATTAGCTAAGAACTTAACAGGTTTGCAATCCGTAACGGCATCCGACACCGTGAAAGCGGGTACCGCTGCTATGGGCAACCAATCCGTAACGGACAACAAGTCCGCTACGCAAGCCGGTAACTTTGTGACCGGTCTGGATAATAAGACCTGGACTATGTCCGATCCCGCCTATGTATCGGGTCGTGCAGCCACCGAAGATCAACTTAAAACTGTTAGTGATGCAGTGAAAGCTGCCAATGCAAGCGCTACGGATTATCGTCTGGTGGAAAACGCTAATGCCGCCGACAAGGCGTATACGGCGGATGCATCCGGCAATATCAAGTTGACCGTGGAAGATAAGAATCATGCCGGTCAGACAGAGACTGTCACAATCAAGGATGTGGCGTCCAAATCCGCAATGGATAAAGGTCTGAACTTTGACGGGGATTCCGGTGCGACTATTAATAAAAAATTAGGCGATACGGTTGCTGTTAAAGGCGGCGCCGATACAACTCAATTGGCCGATAACAACATCGGTGTCGTATCCGACGGCAACGGCACATTGAACGTGAAACTGGCGAAAACATTGACCGGTTTGGACAGTGTAACCGCAGGCGGTACTACCATCGATAGTAACGGCTTGACCGTGGGCGGTAAGACGTATGTGTCGTCGAACGGCATTAATGCCAATGATCAGAAAATTATAAATGTTGCTGACGGCAATGTGGCGACCGGCTCCAAAGAGGCGGTGAACGGCGGTCAGTTGCATCAGGTAAAACAGGACTTGGGCGATCAGATTACCGATACGACGAATACTATAAATAATAAGATTGACGCGACAAAACAGGATTTGATCAATACCGGGCTGAAATTCGACGCCAATGTAGGCGGCGAACAAACCAATAAACTCGGATCCAAGGTTACGGTCAAAGGGGAAGGCAATGCGGCCGACACCGATTACAGCGGCGAAAATATTAAAACTTTCATCACCCAGGATGCGAGCGGTAATACGACGATTGACGTGAAAATGAATAAGAATGTCGTGGCCGACACGATTAAGGTCAATAAGAACGGCAAAGACGGTAAGGACGGCGTATCCATTACAGGTCCTGCGGGCGTTGCCGGTCAGGACGGCAATAACGGTAAAGTGGGCATTACCGGTGCCGACGGTAAAGACGCCGTATCCATGTCCGGCAAGGACGGCGTAGGTCATATCGGCTTGACGGGTCCTGCCGGTACGAACGGTGTGAACGGTACAAACGGTATCGACATATCCGTGAAGAACGGCTACGATGACGCCGGTAAAGGCGTAAAAGGTGAAAAAGGCGTGGACGGTGTTGACGGCATCACCCGTATCGTATATCAGGATAAAACCGGCGAACACCAGGTGGCGACCATGGAAGACGGTTTGCAATTCACAGGTAATAATACAGGTACCGTGAATAAGCAGAAATTGAATTCTCTGGTAAAAATACAAGGTGAAGGCGTGACGGAAACGGCGTCCGGTACGTTCACGAGCGCATCCGGCAATATCAATGTGAAGGCGAACGGTACCGACACGTTGGAACTTCAACTGGCGAAAGATCTTAAGAATCTTGATTCCGTAACGGCGACCAAGACGGTGAAAGCAGGTACCGTTACCATGGGCGATCAGACGGTGACGAATACTAAAGGAACCGCTGAAACGGGTAATTATGTAACCGGCCTTGATAATACGGACTGGGCGGCGGATAAAATTGTATCCGGCCGTGCCGCAACGGAGGATCAGTTGAAAAAAGCCTTGGATAAACAGAGTGCGGATGCGACGGATTATCGCTTGATCAGGAATCAGGCGACCGGCTCCAACGGTGATTATACCGTGGACGGCAACGGCGATGTGGCGTTGACCGTACAGGATAAGAACCATACGGATAAGACGGAAACCGTTACAATCAAGGATGTGGCGTCAAAATCCGCTGTAGATAAACTGACGGATCGCGCTGTCAAGTACGCTTTGGACGGCAGCGGCAGTCCGGATAAGACAAAGGTGGCCTATGAGGGCCCTGTGTATACCAATAAAACGGGAGGCACTCATGTGACGAATGTGGCGTATGCGGCAGGTACCGACGGCAGTGAAGCGGTTAACGTGGACTATTTGAATGATAAAATCAAAGCCAATGCCGATACATTGACCGATACGGGGCTGAAATTCGATGCCAATACGGGCGGAGAAAAAACAAATAAATTAGGCTCCAAAGTTACGGTCAAAGGGGAAGGCGCTGCGGCCGACACCGATTACAGCGGTGAAAACATCAAGACTTTCATCACCCAGGATGCGAGCGGTAATACGACGATTGACGTGAAAATGAATAAGAATGTCGTGGCTGACACGATTAAGGTCAATAAGAACGGCAAAGACGGTAAGGACGGCGTATCCATTACAGGTCCTGCGGGCGTTGCCGGTCAGGACGGTAACAACGGTAAAGTTGGTATTACCGGTGCCGACGGTAAAGACGCCGTATCCATGTCCGGCAAGGACGGCGTAGGTCATATCGGCTTGACGGGTCCTGCCGGTACGAACGGTGTGAACGGTACAAACGGTATCGACATATCCGTGAAGAACGGTTACGATGACGCCGGTAAAGGCGTAAAAGGTGAGAAAGGCGTGGACGGTGCTGACGGCATCACCCGTATCGTATATCAGGATAAAACCGGTGAACACCAGGTGGCGACCATGGATGACGGCATGTTGTACGGCGGTGACGGCGGAACTGTAATCAAGAAAAAGCTCAACAATCAGGTGAACATAAAAGGCGGTATATCCGATGAGAGCAAACTTTCCACTGATGCTAATATCGGTGTCATGTCCGACGGTACCGATACATTGATGCTTCGTCTGGCGAAAGACCTGAAGGGCTTAAATTCCGCAACTTTTAATAACGGTACGAACGGTACAACTGTTGTGAACGGCGGCGGTATGAGCATCAACGATGCAGCAGGGAATCCGTTGACATCCGTTACGAAGGACGGCGTGACGATTACGAACGGTCCGTCCATGACGACGGGCGGTATCGACGCGGCGAACAAGCAGATTATCAATGTAGCGGACGGTAAGGTTGAAACAGGCAGTAAGGATGCCGTAAACGGCGGTCAATTAGCGGATCAAATTGAATCCGTCACTAAATCCATCACAGAGAAAGGATTCGGCCTTACCGCGGAAGACGGTCAAACCGTGAAAAAATCGCTTGGCGAAACGGTGACGGTTAAAGGCGACGGCACGAATATCAAAACGTCCGTGGATAACGGAATCGTCAAGGTGGAATTGGAGAAAGATATCAATGTGGATACCGTGACAGCCAACAAGGTGACGACAGGTAATACGACGATGGATACGAACGGTGTTACCGTTAAGGACGGCGCCAATGAAGCGGCCAAGCTGACTAAAGACGGATTGCAGATTAATGACGGCGGCAACAAAGCCGTGACTGTCAACAAAGACGGTTTGACTATTGAAAACGGACCTAAAGTGACGAAGGACGGTATCGATGCGGCCGATAAGAAAATTACGAATGTGGCCGAAGGTACCGTAGGTGCCGGCAGCAAGGATGCCGTAAACGGCGGTCAGCTGCATACCGCGATTGAGGACATCAAGTCCGCAGGTTTCGGTCTTACCGCGGAGGACGGTCAGTCCGTGAAAAAACCGCTCGGCAGTACAATTGACTTAAAAGGTGACGGCAATATCAAGACTTCCGTAGACGGCGATGCCGTTAAGATCTCTCTGAACGACAAGCTTACCATCGGACAGGATCCTGCAAAACAGGTTAAGGTGGACGGGGCCACAGGCAGCGTCACAGCCGGTGACGGTACGAAACAGGTTAAGATGGACGGCGCCGCAGGTACGATTACGGCCGGCAGCGGTGTCAACCGGGTTAAGGTTGACGGTAACGACGGTTCCGTAACGGCGAATACGGTGAAAGCCGGTGATGTGGTTGCGGGCAGACAGTCTTCCGGCGGTCAGACCGGCAACTTTGTGACCGGTTTGGATAACAAAACGTGGAACCCTGACAATCCTGCGGCTGTTACAGGTCGTGCGGCTACGGAAGACCAGTTGAAAGCCGTTAATGACGACTTTAACAATAAGGCGAAAACCGGTCGCGTATTCCAGGGCGATCAGTCCGGCGATGACGGCAAGGTCGTTCGCGGATTGGGCGACACCGTGAATCTTACAGGCGGTGCCGACGTGAACCGTTTGACGGATAACAATATCGGCGTTGTGAAGAATTCCGCCGGGGACGGTTATAACATCAAGCTGGCCAAAGATATCAATATGGGTGACGGTTCCACCTCTTACACAAAAGCGGTGGCGGGTACGAATACAACTGTTCCGTACACTGTGCAGACGAAGGTGGACGGACAGGGCGTGACAATTACACCGTCCGTTAACGGACGCCCTGTCTCCAATCATACCGTAAGTCTCACGGAGAACGGTTTGAATAACGGAAACAACACGATTACCAATGTGGCGCCGGGCGTGAACGGCACCGATGCGGTCAATGTGAATCAGTTGAGCAGCGTTATGCGTAACATGGACGGCAAGGTCGCCGATGTGGGTGCCGCCAGTGCAGCCATTTCGGGGCTTAAACCGTTGCAATACGATCCGTTGGAACCGACTCAGGTATTGGCTGCCGTGGGTCACTATAAAGGCAGCACTGCCGCCGCTGTAGGTTTGGCACATTATACTAATGAATCCACCATGTTCCATATGGGTGTATCCATCGGCGGTCATGATAATATGGTCAATGCCGGTGTATCCTATAAATTCGGTACATCCGATGCGAAGAAAGCGGTTCCTGAACGTTACAAGGGCGGTCCTATCAGCTCCATGTACGTTATGCAGGATGAAATGACGGCTTTGAAAGCTGAAAATGAACGTATGAAAAAACATGACGAAGAGTTAACCGCCAAGTATGATCAGGTACAACGGGATAATGAAGAAATGAAAGCGCAAATTGCATTATTAATGCAGAAGGCAGGAATAAAAAAATAAATTTTAAAATTAATTAATTTGATTAAATGAAAGATTTAGTATACTCTTATCATGTAAGGAATATGAAAGCCGCCCGTGCGGGCGGCTGATTATAAGGAGGCTGTATGAAATTAAAAAAAATTATGCCTGTATTGGCGCTTGCCTGCGTATGTGTCGCAGGACAGGCCGATGCGGCGCGCGATGTATTGATGATGCCGGAACAGCCGGCTGAACCGTTAAACGTCATCGAAGCGGAAGTATCCGTGCCGGCGCCTGACGAGGAGGTGCGCGATGTGGTGAACGCTTTCACACAATTTCAGTCGGATCAGACCGGTAAGCGTATTATGGATGATACGCGTATTATGAGCGGGCAGGAACGGTACCGTAATAACGTGCTGTATTATATGAACGTCCGTCGCAGCTGGTACATCGTGAGTCATCGTTACAAGAACGACAGCTATGCGCGCATGGCGCTCGACCGTCTGTATAATGATTACAGACAGTTTTTCACGGAACACGGGACGGTATCCGTTGACGGTAAATCGGATTATGCGCAGCAGATCATCGACATTCTGGAGCGCAATACGGCCAATGTACACAATGATGAATTGCGGGCCTATATGAATGAAATGGTTATCTTCAGTTTGAACGAAGCCATGAAGGACGGCAATAATCGCGTGAAACCTGTGGACGAAAAAGGCGCTCCTTTAATGGAGGACGCACATGTGGTTGACCTTCGCACTGCAATCAACGCACCGACAGTTCAATAGATAGTTCGATTGCGACATAGACAATTGAATATTACGTAACGGATAAGAAGTGTTGTTGTGTTGTAATCTTATTATGTTAAGACCGAAAATCGGGTTATTATGTAAAAAAAATTGGGGTGTTGTTTGTATTGACAATACCCCTGATTTTTTATGCATATAGTTTTGCAATCAATGTGATTCGCTGACCTTGAATCACCTTATATGTAATTTTTTTTACGATGGCCGTGAAGTTGTGACGCAGAAATTTTAACTGATCGTTAGGTTGAACGTCCGTGTCGTATGTGAACACGCCTTCATCACCGTTATAAAGGCCTTTGATTGTGAAAGTTTGATTATCTCGCGTAACTACGATATCTTCTTCCGTCATCGCATCCGGTGTTTCTGGATTAGATTGTAAGATATTGAGTTCTGACATAGAATCTTCCTCCTTTCTGTTTTCAGTATAACAGGGAAAGTTAAAAAACACATGGAGATTCTGTATAAATAGTTTTTATACACATATGTCTTATTCCTATTAAGTGTATAAAGCTGTCGGTGCGCCTTCTGTATACCTTGGATATAAAAAAGAAAAGAAACACCTGTGATCTGACTTTCACAAGTATTTCTTTTCTTATATAATAGGATGTTACCTGCATAGACATGTGTAATGTGCTATAGTTAATTGGCTTAAGTAGGTATGTAGTAATTGTGTATGTACATTGAGTCGATGGCGGAATGCCGTGTACGATATCCGTTTATGGCGAGATATCATTCTATTATAGAATTCATCATAAAACAGGATGAGGAAGAGAAAATAAATTTTGTATTTGTTGTGAAATGGTATTACCTATTGCGAAGTTTTTACTATATCGAGGTCATTAATAGTTTAGGTTTGCCGTTTTATGAAAATAAAATGAAAAAAACCTTTGCAGTTCTCGTAATTTGTGGTATTTTAGATATATGCTTTTAGATAAATCGATATAATTTCAGTGATTATCGATTAGTACTGTGATTTTTCTGTAAGTGGATATAGTTAGTTTATAGGAGTAAGATTAATGAACCGAGTATTTTAAGTAATTTGGAATCGCACAAAGGGCTGTTATGTCGTTGTGGCGGAAACAGCGAAGAACATGACGAAACGCTCTTCTTTGTCGGTTGTATTTTCTAAAATGGTAGGCGCTACTGCGGTTGCCGTTATGTTGACGGGCGTTATGATGCCTACGGATGCCTTGGGGGCAGCTCTTTCTGCATTAAAACCAATTCAGTATGATCCGTTAGAACCTACACAAATTATGGCTGGTGTTGGTGCATACCGCAGCTCTACTGCCGTTGCATTAGGCTTAGCACATTATAAGAATGAATCTATGCTATTACACGCCGGTGTTTCTTATGCAGGTGGTGGTGATAATCATTTAATGGCTAACGCAGGTGTGACTTGGAAATTTGGCAATCGTAGTGCAGAAGCCTCTGTACCAGATATGTATAGACGAGGTCCTATGGAGAGCGAACGGCTTTTAGGGAGTATCAAAATTTCATTTTAAGGGGAACATAATTGTATATTTTAACTGTGATAGTGTTTTTAATATGTTAGGGTGAGGTGAAAGATGAAGATGGATAAGAAAAAATTAGTCTATTTATGTGTAGGTGCATGTGTAACGACAACGTTTTTTCCAGCTATTCAAGTTGATGCGGCGGGGTTGTCAGCAACAAGTCTTAATGTAGGAGATCAGAATACTGCTACTGGAAATTATGTGGCAACGATTGGTTATAAAAATAAGGCAACTGGAGAGAATAGTATTGTTATAGGGGATAATAGTCAGGCAACAGGGGCTTCTTCTGTTGCTATGGGCTCTGAAGCGAAGGCGTTAGCCAAAAACTCTTTTGCTCTTGGGACGAAAACGACGGCTAATGGCGTTAGCTCCGTTGCTTTTGGTAATGGCACATCTACAGCAGCAGGTGCAACAGGTGCAACAGCATTTGGTTATGAAACAAAAGCAAATGCTGTATCGGCAACCGCTTTTGGTTATCAAACTGAAGCCAGTGGTAGTAACAGTACTACGTTTGGTAATAATACAAAGGCATCTGGAGAACAGTCTACCGCGTTTGGCTCTGAAACAATAGCAGAGGGAAAGAATGCGACAGCTTTTGGTTATAAAACCAATGCTAAGGGTGAAGATGCGACAGCATTTGGTATTGGTACTATAGCTAGCGGTACGCAGGCCACAGCCTTTGGTTTAGAGAATATCGCATCTGCTAAATCAGCGACAGCTTTTGGTTCTAATAATACAGCTTCTGGTGAAAATAGTACTGTTTTTGGTGCTAAAAATATAGCGTCAGGTTCGCTATCTACGGTGTTTGGTTTCGAGTCGAAAGCAACAAATACACAGGCAACGGCTTTTGGTAATTCTACAGAAGCAAATGGCGTGGTAGCAACAGCTTTTGGTAATGAGTCGGTTGCTAATGGTACATATGCCACAGCTTTTGGGAACTGGACGGTAGCTAATGGCACGGCCTCTACAGCTTTTGGTGCAGGCTCTCATGCTTACGGTAAAAAATCCACTGCTTTTGGTAGTGAATCTCGGGCACATGGTGAAAATTCTTTGGCAGCACTAGGGGGTTACACAGGTGCTAATGCACTTAATGGCGTAGCTCTTGGCTGGGGTTCTAAAGTAGAAAAAGCAGATACTTATGCATTAGGTACATTATCTACTGCACATGGTGAAAAAGGTGCTACTGCTATAGGTACTAGCTCATTAGCTGCAGGTGATTATACGACTGCTATCGGGTACCAGGCAGGTTCACAATCCACTGCCACCATGGCACCTAATGATGGTACGGTTCGCATTGATACAAGTAGTTTACAAAAAAGTAATGACAGTATTTTTATTGGTAAAAATGCTGGTCGTGATGTATTGGGTGCGGATAATGTAGTTATTGGTAATTATAATGTAGCTGATAATGCACCCGGCACTAATAAAGGTACTTTCGCCGGCATAACAGCGGTAGGTCGTGAAGCTAAAGTTCTTTCTAATAAAGGTGTTGCGGTAGGGTATACATCTTCCGTAGCTGCGAATAGTGAGAGTGCAATTGCTATTGGCGACCAAGCTAGTGCGAAAAATGCACCAAAAGGTATTGCTATTGGTAAAGGTGCGAAAGCAGAAGCGGAAGATGCTATTTCCATTGGTACAGGTAATACTGTATCTGGTGCACATTCCGGGGCTATTGGTGACCCAACAACGATTACGGGAACAGGTACATATACTGTCGGTAATAATAACGGTACGGTAGCGGCCAATGAATCGGGGGCATTTGGTAATAATAATACATTCTCCGGTACCATCAATAATGTACGTGTAATCGGGAATAACAATACAGCTTCTGCCGACAATGCCATGATTCTGGGCAATCAATCCAGTGTATCGGGAGCAGGGGGCGTGGCGATCGGTACAAATGCTGCGGCGGTAAAAGATTATGATATGGCTATCGGTCATCTGGCGTCCGCGACAGGAACCGCGACGGGCGGTCAGTTCAGCGGGGCGGCGTTAGCTATTGGTACCGGTGCGACAGCTACAGGTCAAAATGCGGTAAGTATCGGTAACGGAGCAAAAGCGGCCAATACATCCACTATCGCTCTCGGCGGCACAGCCGACGGATATGCCGGGACGGCGTTAGGTTATTTGGCGAATGCGGGAGATACGAGTGCGGCGGCTATGGGTTATAATGCGCAGGCTGCAGGTGCCTATGCAACTGCAGTCGGCTCCGCTTCTAAGGCGACCGGAAGTACTGCTACTGCTATCGGAGCCGATTCGAAAGCGAATAATGCGGAGGATGTGGCGCTTGGGGCATCATCTGAAACTGCGGACGCGGTAGGAACGCCTTCCTCAGTTATAAATGGGGTTACTCATAATTTTGCAGGTCAGAATCCGAATTCTACAGTCAGCGTCGGTAAGGTCGGTGTGGAACGCACGATTACTAATGTGGCGGCCGGACGTATCAGTGCTGCATCTACGGATGCCATTAACGGCAGCCAGTTGTTTGCCGTTACTGAAGAACTTAATAAAGGGATTGTCTATTCAGGTGATGTAAAAGCCGCTGCGGCAGGTACTAATGAATTTATGCAGAGATTTGGTGAAAAGACCAATATTGTCGGTGGTGTAACCAATGAAGCGGATTTAACGAATAATAATATCGGGGTTGTTTCCAATGGTGACGATACTTTGACGGTTAAATTGAAAAAAGATATTGATCTCGGTATTGATGGCAGTGTTACAGCCGGCGCAACGACTATCAACAACAACGGGTTGACTGTGGGCGGTAATACCTATGTGACACCGAACGGTATCAATGCCAATAACCAGAAGATTACCAATGTGGCAAACGGCACCGATCCTAACGATGCAGTTAATTTCAGTCAATTACAGAATGCTATCGGCGGTACTGCCAAGGCGTCCACTGTGAAAGCGAAAGACGCGAATGTAACTGTTACGGAAGGTACAAATGCGACAGGCGGAAAGGAATTCACTGTCGGATTAGGAAATAAGATTACCGTAGGTACGGCACACCCTGTAACTGTAGACGGTGATGCAGGTCATGTAACGGGCCTTACCAATACGGACTGGAATGTGGATAATCCTCAGGCCGTATCCGGCCGCGGAGCGACGGAAGATCAGCTGAAAAAGGTAAATGACAAGGTCAACACCAATAAATCCGCTATCGATAAAAATGCCGGGGATATTAATACTAATACGCAAAATATTACAAAGAACGCGGGGGATATTGTCAACATCAATAAGACCCTTGATAAAGGCTTGAACTTTGACGGTGATTCTGGGGCGGTTATCAATAAAAAATTAGGTGAAAAGGTATCCGTTAAGGGCGGCGCTACAGGCGCATTGTCTGATGGAAACATCGGTGTTGTATCTGATGGTACAGGCACATTGAATGTGAAATTGGCTAAAAATTTGACAGGGTTGGAGAGCGTTACAGCTGGTAATACTAAGATTGATAACGGCGGTCTGACCGTGGGTGGCAAGACTTATGTATCTCCGACGGGTATCAATGCGAATGACCGGAAAATTACCAATGTTGCTGACGGTGACGTGGCTGCCAACTCCAAGGATGCCGTAAACGGCGGTCAGTTACATCAGGTTAAAGAAGATCTTGGCAATACAATCACTAATACTAAGAATGAATTAAATACGAATATTAATAATGCCAAGGATGAAGTTATCAATAAGGGCCTTCGTTTCGACGCTGACAACAACAGTGAAAAAACGAATAAGCTCGGCTCCAAGGTAACCGTAAACGGCGATAATAATATCACTACTGAAATTACTCAAACCGGGGATGACACCAAGATCGGCGTTACACTAAATCAGGATCTTAATGTTAAGACGTTGACGGCTACAGATACTGTGAAAGCAGGCGGCGTAACGGTGGGTAAACACGCTGATACTAAAAATTATGTGACGGGCCTTGATAATAAGGACTGGGATGTGAACACATCTAATCCTGTAAGCGGTCGCGCAGCTACAGAAGATCAATTGAAGGAAATCAGCGATGTAATTAAAAGCCAAGGTGCTGCTTCTACGGACTATCGTTTAGTTGCGAATCCGGCAGCTGCAGACGGTGCTTATACTGTCGATTCTAACGGTGATGTTGATTTAACTGTAGAGGACAAAAACCATGCAGGTAAAAAAGAAACCGTTAAGATTAAAGATGTTGCATCTAAATCTAGCCTTGATAAATTAAACGATCGTGCGGTTAAGTATGATGTGGATAACGGCGGTAATGTTGATAAAACGAAAGTAACCTATGAAGGTCCTGCGTATGCCAATAAAACAGGCGGTACTCATGTGACGAATGTGGCGTATGCGACTGGTAATGACGGCAGCGAAGCGGTTAACGTGGATTACTTGAAAGATAAGATCAAGGACAGCGAAGACATATTAACTAATAAAGGTTTGAAATTCGACGCCAATAACGGCGGTGAGAAAACGAATAAACTGGGCTCCAAGGTAACTGTTAAAGGGGATAACTCTAATATCATTACGGAAATCTCTCAAGACGGTAACGGCGACAGCACAATTGATGTGAAACTCGGTAAAGATCTCAAAACCGAAACGATTACCGCCACCGGCGCAAACGGTAAAGATGGCAAAATCGGCATCAACGGTAAAGACGGCGTCACTACCAATATTTCCGTCACTCGTGACGGTCAGCCGGGCGTGGACGGTGCGGCAGGCACAACGACGACACGTATCGTGTATCAGAAACCTGACGGCACGAACGAGGAAGTGGCGACTTTGAATGACGGTCTCAAGTTTAAAGGCGACATGGGCGCTACGTCCAATGTTAAACTCAACAAACAGGTGGATATCACCGGCGGTGTGACGAGTGCGTCCGATTTGGCGACCGGTAACAATATCGGCGTCACATCCGCGGCGGTCGATGCCGACGGCAATGCGAAATTGCAGTTGCAATTAGCTAAGAATTTAACAGGCTTGCAATCCGTAACGGCATCCGATACCGTGAAAGCCGGCACCGTCACCATGGGTAAACAAACTGACGGCGCCAATCCTGCGAATACCGGTAACTATGTAACGGGTCTTGATAATAAGGCTTGGGATATTCAAAACCCTACCATCGCATCCGGTCGCGCCGCGACGGAAGACCAGTTGAAAACAGTCAGCGACGAAGTTAAGAAACAGGGTGCCAACGCTACGGATTATCGTCTGGTGAAAAATGCGGCTGAAGCGGATGGTGCTTATAAGGTTGATGATAACGGTGCCATCGATTTGACCGTGGAGGATAAAAACCATCCGGGTCAAAAAGAAACCGTGAAATTGAAAGACATTGCATCCAAATCCAAATTGGACGATGTTGTGGCTAAGGGATTACAGTTTGATGCCAATAGTGGCGGTGTACAAACCAATAAACTCGGCTCCAGAATTACTGTTCAAGGTGAAGGTAAAGCTGACGATGCTGACTATAGCGGTGAAAATATTAAAACTTTCATCAAACAAGACGCGGCGACAGGCAATACGACTATCGACGTGAAGATGAACAAGAATCTTAAAGCTGAATCCGTGAAGGTCGGCAAAGATGGCAAGGACGGTGTATCCATTACAGGTCCTACGGGTGTAGCCGGTCAGGACGGCAATAACGGTAAAGTGGGCATTACTGGTGCCGACGGTAAGGACGCCGTATCCATGTCCGGTAAGGACGGCGTCGGCCATATCGGCTTGACGGGCCCTGCGGGTACGAACGGCGTGAACGGTACAAACGGTATCGACATATCCGTGAAGAACGGCTACGATGATGCGGCTAAAGGTGTGAAAGGTGCAAACGGCGTGGACGGTGTTGACGGTATTACCCGTATTGTTTACCAGGACAAAAACGGCGAACATCAAGTGGCGACCATGGATGACGGCATGATGTACGGCGGCGATACAGGCAATGTGATTAAGAAAAAACTTAACAACCAGGTGAATGTCAAGGGCGGTATCTCCGATGAAAGCAAATTAGCTGCTGAAGATAATATCGGCGTAGTTTCCGACGGTTCCGATACATTGAAATTGCGCTTGGCAAAAGAATTGAAAGGCTTGACGTCTGCTACTTTCACAAACGGCGGCAATACAACGGCTATTAACGGTGACGGTGTGAAAATTACGAACGGTCCGTCCATTACAAAAAACGGTATTGATGCAGGCGGAAACAAGATTACCAATGTGGCCGACGGTGTTGCTGGTAGCGACGCGGTTAATAAATCCCAGTTGGATAAGGCCGCGGCGGCCGCATCCACGACGGTAACGGCAGGTAAGAACATTACGGTTACACCGAGTAACAACGGAAACGGGTCTAAAAATTACGAAGTGAGTCTTAATGATCAGGTGACATTGGGCACGGATCCGACGAAACAAGTGGCAATTGATGGCACCGCAGGTACCATCAAAGCCGGTGATAAAGTTGAAATCGACGGCAATAAGGGTACTATTAAAGCTGGCAATGTAACAATTGACGGTGAAAACGGCACCATTAAAGCTGGCGACAAGGTAACTATCGATGGTAAAGATGGTAAGATTGCAGCAGGCAAGGTATCTGTTGATGGCAAAGACGGTTATGTGACAGGTTTGGAAAACAAAGATTGGGATCCTGACAATATCACAAGCGGTCGTGCTGCTACAGAAGATCAATTGCAAAAATCTCACAAATCCTTGGATAATAAGATTAATAACCTAGGTGATGAAATCACGAAAAAAGGTATGAATTTCGCCGGTAATACAGGTCAATTCCACCGTGATTTAGGTCAAAAGGTTACTATCAAAGGTGAAGGTACAGAGTCTGACGATAAATACTTCGGCGAAAATATTAAAACAGTAGCCGACCAAGATGGTAATGTTAATATCAAGATGGCGAAAAACCTTAAGACTGACAGCTTAACTACTGATAAAGTAAAAGTTGGCAAAAACGGTCAAGATGGCGTATCCATTACTGGCCCTAACGGTGCTGACGGTACAGACGGCAAAGTAGGTATCACAGGCAAAGACGGTAAAGATGCTGTATCCATGTCCGGCAAAGACGGTGTTGGTCATATCGGTTTAACTGGCAAAGACGGCCGTAATGCGGATATTACCGTTGATAAAGGTGATCCAGACTTAGACGGTAACAACATCACTCGTATTAAGTACCAAGACGAAAACGGTAAGACCCACCAAGTGGCAACTAAAGATGATGGTATGAAATACGGTGGCGATAGCGGCTCCGTAATCAAGAAAAAGCTTAACGAACAAGTTAATGTAGTGGGTGGTATTACTGATGCTAGCAAGTTGACTACAGAAGACAATTTAGGTGTCGTATCCGATGGTACCGGCAACCTTAAGGTTCGTATGGCGAAAGACTTGAAAGGTCTTGAAACAGTAACAACTAAGGATGCTGCAGGGAATACTACAGTTATGAACGGTGGCGGTGTAACAATTACACCTGCCGGCGGTAATGCTGTAAGTCTTACTAAAGATGGCCTCAATAACGGCGGTAATACAATTACCAATGTAGGCCCTGGTGTAAACGGCACGGATGCAGTTAACGTAAATCAATTGAAAGGTGCTACAGATGGGTTAGCTAATGCTATTAACTCCGTAGCGGGCGAAACACAACGTGTAGGCGCACATGCAGCGGCTATGTCTGCATTGAAACCTATTCAATATGATCCATTGGAACCAACTCAAGTGATGGCCGGTATCGGTAATTACAGAGGTGAAACTGCGGCGGCTCTTGGCGTTGCACATTACACAGCAGAAGATACAATGTTCCATGTAGGCGTATCTGTTGGTAGTCACCATAACATGGTAAATGCTGGTGTAACACGTAAATTCGGTACTTCCGACGCGAAGAAAGCGGTTCCTGAACGCTATAAGGGCGGTCCTATCAGCTCCGTTTATGTATTGCAGGACGAAGTGGTCGCGTTGAAAGCTGAAAATGAACGCATGAAACAGAGTCTTGCTGAATTGTCTACCGTCAAGGAAGATAATGAGGAAATGAAAGCTCAAATAGCATTGCTGATGCAGCAGGCGGGGCTTTCAAAATAAATTATTGATCTGTTGACCTCCATGCGGCGATTGATACATCGATAATAATTGAATAAAACTGGAGTATAAGGCTTTTTGTGTTGTTGTGTGCCTTATAAAATCGAAAAAATATCGGGGTGTTGTTTGTATGACAATACCCCGATATTTTTATGCATATAATTTTGCAATTAATGTGATTCGCTGACCCTGAATCACCTTATATGTAATTTTTTTGACAATGGCTGTAATGTCGTGATGCAGAAATTGCAACCGGTCATTCGGTTGGATGTCCGTATCGTATGTGAATACGCCTTCATCACCGTTATAAAGGCCTTTGATTGTGAAAGTTTGATTATCTCGCGTAACTACGATATCTTCTTCCGTCACCGCATCCGGTGTTTTTGGATTAGATTGTAAGATATTGAGTTCTGACATAGAATCTTCCTCCTTTCTGTTTTCAGTATAACAGGGAAAGTTAAAAAACACATGGAGATTCTTCATAAATAGTTTTTATACACATATGTCTTATTTCTATTAAGTGTATAAAGCTGTCGGTGCGCCTTCTGTATACTTTGGGTATAAAAAAGAAAAGAAACACCTGTGATCTGACCTTCACAAGTATTTCTTTTCTTATATAATAAAATGTTACCTGCATAGACATGTGTAATGTGCTATAGTTAATTGGCTTAAGTAGGTATGTAGTAATTGTGTATGTACATTGAGTCGATGGCGGAATGCCGTGTACGATATCCGTTTATGGCGAGATATCATTCTATTATAGAATTCATCATAAAACAGGATGAGGAAGAGAAAATAAATTTTGTATTTGTTGTGAAATGTTATTACCTATTGCGAAGTTTTTACTATATCGAGGTCATTAATAGTTTAGATTTGCCGTTTTATGAAGATAAAATGAAAAAAGCCTTTGCAGTTCTCGTAATTTGTGGTATTTTAGATATATGCTTTTAGATAAATCGATATAATTTCAGTGATTATCGATTAGTACTGTGATTTTTCTGTAAGTGAATATAGTTAGTTTATAGGAGTAAGATGAAATAAATCGGGTTTTTAAAGTAATTTGGAATCGTACGAAGGGCTGTTACGTCGTTGTGGCGGAAACGGCTAAGAACATGACAAAACGGTCATCTTTGACGGCGGCATTTTCCAAAATGGCGGGCGTTGCGGTATGTGCCGTTATGTTGACAGGTGTTATGGTGCCGATGGAGGCGCAGGCGGCCCCTTTAACATGGGGTACAGGCGCAACAGCTGAAAATGACGGCGGTATCGCTATGGGCGGTAATTCAACGGCTCGCGGTGATTATAGTGTGGCTCTCGGTACTGATGCGAGTGTCGGTAAGGGTGATCCGAGCGAATCTGAAAGTCAGAACGGTATCGCCATCGGTCACGGTGCAAAAGTAACCGTTAACCCTGCAACGGCTACATCCGGCATTACGGATAAGAGTGGCGGTATCGCTATCGGTCATAGTGCGGAAACAAGAGATATCAATACGATCGCATTAGGTACCGGCACTATGGGGCAAGGTGCGCAGGCCGTGGCTATCGGCCGTAATGCGCGTACAATCGCCAATAACGGTGTGGCTATCGGTAATGAAGCACGTGTGCAGTCTACGAACGGCTTTGCTCTGGGCAATAATGCCCGTGCAGGGTTTGATGAAAACAATCAATTGATAGGTCTTGATAACGATCAGGCCTTCGGTTCCAATGCCCGTGCTTATGGCGGTTCCTCCATGGCGTTCGGTAATGATGCGAAGGCCTCTAAAGGCGGTGCCATTGCTATGGGTAACGGATCTCAATCCAGAGGCGACTGGGGCGTAGCTATCGGTAACGGTGCCAAGGCTATGGCCGCCGGTGCGCGCGCTATCGGGGCTAACTCCACAGCCGACGGTGTCAATTCCACCGCCATGGGCTGGAACAGTACAGCCAGTGGCAGTTCTTCTATCTCTATCGGTGAAGGATCGGTGACGACGGAAACGAACGCTATCGCTATCGGTACCAGCTCCAAAGCGACGAAACAGGACAGTCTGGTTATCGGCCGCGGTTCCGAAGCCAACGGCACAAGTTCCGCCGTTCTTGGCAGTAAGAACATCGTTAATTCCGATGATACCTATGTATGGGGAACGAATAACGGGACTGTTAATTCTAAATTTTCCAGCGTTATGGGGAATAATAACCATGTGGATACGACCGAGGAAGGCGTTCATATTATGGGGAACAATTCCACCATATCCGCAAAGGGCAGCATGGCATTAGGTAACTGGGCATATGCTACCGCAATGGATTCTTTCGTAATGGGGAACAACGCCCGTGTGGATCAGGCGAATTCCGTAGCACTGGGGACCAATTCGACCACTGAAACGGTGGTAAGCACGCCTAATGCGACTATCAACGGTGTAAACAAGACTTTTGCAGGCGGTACGGCTCAGGGTACCGTAAGTATCGGTGCCAATAATGTATCCGGTGTGGCGGGTATCAAGAAATATTATCGTACTCTTACCAATCTGGCGGCCGGTCGTATCGATGACAGCAGTACGGATGCGGTTAACGGCAGCCAGTTATACGCCGTAAAGGAAGAAGTTGAAAGAGGGCTTAATTTTGACGCTAATACAGGTGGTGTGAAAAACAATAAATTAGGCTCCAAAGTTACGGTTAAAGGCGACGGCAGCAATATCAATGCGGCAATCACACAGGCTAACGGTGATACAACCATTAATATGACATTGGGCAACATTGTTAAAATAGGCAGTACGAACCCTGTCACTATTGACGGTACCGCAGGTACCGTAACGGGCCTTACCAATACGGACTGGAATGTGGATAATCCTCAGGCCGTATCCGGCCGCGGAGCGACGGAAGATCAGCTGAAAAAGGTAAATGACAAGGTCAACACCAATAAATCCGCTATCGATACGAATACAACGAATATAACTAAAAATGCCGGTGATATCACTAAAAACAAGCAGGATATTGCGAATAACGCACAAAATATCAACAACAATGCGCAGAATATAACTAAAAACGCCGGCGATATCGCTAAGAACAAGCAGGATATCTCCACTATCAATACAACAATTAATAAAGGCCTGAATTTCGCCGGTGATACCGGTACCGTAAGCAACAGAAAATTAGGTGATACCGTAACCGTCAAGGGCGGCGCTACCGGCACATTGTCGGACGGCAACATCGGCGTTGTGTCGGATGGCAATGGTACATTGACCGTGAAATTGGCAAAAACGTTAACAGGTTTGGATAGTGTTACAGCAGGTACTACAACTATTAATAACGGCGGATTGACCGTAGGCGGTAAGACCTATGTAACACCGAACGGCATCGATGCGAACAATCAGAAGATTACCAATGTGGCAAACGGCACCGCTCCTAACGATGCAGTTAATTTCAGTCAATTACAGAATGCTATCGGCGGTACTGCCAAGGCGTCCACTGTGAAAGCGAAAGACGCGAATGTAACTGTTACGGAAGGTACAAATGCGGCGGGCGGTAAGGAATTCACTGTCGGATTAGGAAATAAGATTACCGTAGGTACTGCAAACCCTGTAACTGTAGACGGTGATGCTGGTCATGTAACAGGCCTTACAAATACAGATTGGGATGTAGATCATCCTGCGGCCGTATCTGGTCGTGGTGCTACTGAAGATCAGTTAAAAGCGGTAAACGAAAAAGTTAACACTAATAAGACTCAAATTGACAAGAATAAACAAGATATCGCTGATAATAAGCAAAATATCACAGATAATGCTGGCAATATTGCTCAAAACAAGCAAGACATCTCCAATATTAATACAAAAATTAATAAAGGATTGAACTTTGCTGGCGATACAGGTACTGCAAGTAACAGACAATTAGGTGATACTGTAACCGTTAAAGGCGGTGCTACAGGCACATTATCCGATGGTAATATTGGTGTTGAATCTGACGGCAATGGCACATTGAATGTGAAATTAGCTAAAACATTGACTGGCTTGGACAGCGTTACAGCTG
Source organism: Veillonella rodentium (assembly GCF_900187285.1). Lineage (NCBI taxonomy): Bacteria > Bacillati > Bacillota > Negativicutes > Veillonellales > Veillonellaceae > Veillonella > Veillonella rodentium. The sequence continues at coordinate 85,770 of NZ_LT906470.1, forward strand.
GTAATACTAAGATTGATAGCAACGGTTTGACTGTAGGCGGTAAAACATATGTATCTTCAACAGGTCTCAATGCGAATGACCAAAAGGTAACGAATGTTGCCAATGGTACAGTAGGCGCAGGCAGTAAGGACGCTGTAAACGGCGGTCAATTGCACGATGCCAAAAACGAATTAACTACTAATATCAATAATGCCAAAACTGAACTTATCAACAAAGGTCTTCGTTTTAACGCTGATAATAACGATGAAAAAACAAACAAACTTGGTTCTAAAGTAACAGTCAATGGTGATGACAATATCACTACTGAAATTACGCAAACTGGTGATGATACTACAATCGGCGTTAAATTGAAAAAAGATCTTAATGTTACTACTGTTACTGCTACAGATACTGTAAAAGCAGGCGGCGTAACAATGGGTAAACACGCTGATACTAAAAATTATGTGACAGGCCTTGAAAATAAGGACTGGGATATAAATACATCTAATCCTGTAAGTGGTCGTGCTGCTACAGAAGATCAATTGAAGAAAATCAGCGATGTAATTAAAAGCCAAGGTGCTGCTTCTACGGACTATCGTTTAGTTGCGAATCCGGCAGTTGCAGACGGCGCCTATACAGTTGACTCTAACGGTGATGTTGACTTAACTGTTGAGGATAAAAACCATGCAGGTAAAAAAGAAACAGTTAAGATTAAGGATGTTGCCTCTAAATCCGGTCTTGATAAATTGACAGACCGCGCTGTCAAGTATGATTTGGATCCTGCGGGTAACCCTGATAAATCCAAGGTAACTTATGAAGGTCCTACATATGCTAATAAAGTTGGTGGTACTCACGTAACAAATGTGGCGTATGCTACAGGCAACGATGGTAGCGAAGCGGTTAATGTGGATTACTTGAAAGATAGAATCAAAGATAGTGAAGATGCATTAACTAATAAAGGTTTGAAATTTGACGCTAATAATGGCGGCGTAAAAACAAATAAATTGGGCTCCAAAGTAACTGTTAAAGGGGATAACTCCAACATCATTACGGAAATCTCTCAAGACGGTAACGGCGACAGCACAATTGATGTGAAACTCGGTAAAGACCTTAAAACCGAAACAATTACCGCTACCGGTGCAAACGGTAAAGACGGTAAAATCGGCATTAACGGTAAAGACGGCGTAACGACTAACATTTCCGTCACTCGAGACGGTCAACCCGGTGTAGACGGTGCACCTGGCACGACTACAACACGTATTGCGTATCAAAAACCTGACGGCACGAATGAAGAAGTGGCAACCTTGAACGACGGCCTTAAATTTAAAGGCGATATGGGTGCTACATCCAATGTTAAACTTAACAAACAAGTGAACATCACGGGCGGTGTGACAAATGCGGCTGATTTGGCAACCGGTAATAATATCGGTGTTACATCTGCGGCGGTCGATGCTGATGGCAATGCAAAATTACAATTGCAATTGGCTAAGAACTTGACAGGCTTGCAATCCGTAACGGCATCCGATACTGTGAAAGCCGGTACTGTAACCATGGGTAAACAGACTGATGGTGCGAACCCTGGTAATAACGGTAACTATGTAACAGGCCTCGATAATAAGGATTGGGATATCGATAATCCTGCAATCGCATCCGGTCGTGCTGCAACAGAAGACCAGTTGAAAACAGTTAGCGATGAAGTTAAGAAACAGGGCGCTAATGCTACGGACTTCCGTTTGGTGAAAAATGCTAGTGAAGCCGATGGCGCTTACAAGGTTGATGACAACGGCAACATCGATTTGACTGTGGAAGACAAAAATCATCCGGGTACAAAAGAAACAGTCAAGATTAAGGACGTCGCCTCTAAATCCGGCCTTGATAAATTGACAGACCGTGCTGTTAAGTATGATTTGGATCCTGCGGGTAACTCTGATAAATCCAAGGTAACCTACGAAGGTCCTGCCTATAACAACAAACAAGGCGGCACGCATGTGTCGAACTTGGCGTATGCGACAGGAAATGACGGCAGCGAAGCGGTTAATGTGGACTACTTGAATGATAAGATCAGGGATAATACGGACACATTGACTAATAAAGGGCTTAAATTCAACGCTAATGTAGGCGGCGTACAAACTAATAAACTTGGTTCTACTGTCACTGTTCAAGGTGAAGGAAAAGCTGCTGATGGTGACTACAGCGGTGAAAATATTAAAACTTTCATCAAACAGGATGCGGCGACAGGTAACACGATTATTGACGTGAAGATGAATAAAAATCTTAAAGCTGAATCCGTGAAGGTCGGCAAAGACGGCAAGGACGGCGTGTCCATTACAGGTCCTGACGGTGTGAACGGTACCGACGGCAAGGTGGGTATCACCGGTCAAGATGGAAAAGATGCTGTATCTATGTCCGGTAAGAACGGCGTAGGTCATATCGGCCTGACCGGCCCTGCAGGCACGAACGGTATTGACGGTACAAACGGTATCGACATGTCTGTGAAGAACGGCTACGATGATGCAGCTAAAGGCGTAAAAGGTGCAAACGGCGTAGACGGTACTAACGGTATTACGCGCATTGTTTATCAGGACAAAAACGGCGAACATCAAGTGGCGACCATGGACGACGGTATGCTGTACGGCGGCGATACAGGCAATGTGATTAAGAAAAAACTTAACAACCAGGTGAATGTCAAGGGCGGTATTTCCGATGTAAGCAAATTAGCCGACGAAGATAACATCGGTGTCATGTCCGACGGTACCGATACATTAATGCTTCGTCTGGCGAAAGACCTGAAGGGCTTAAATTCCGCAACTTTTAATAACGGTACGAACGGTACAACTGTTGTGAACGGCGGCGGTATGACCATCAACGATGCAGCAGGGAAACCGTTGACATCCGTTACGAAGGACGGCGTGACGATTACGGACGGACCGTCCATGACGACGGACGGTATCAATGCGGCGGGCAAGAAGATTACGAATGTGGCCGAAGGTACGGATTCTAATGATGCGGTTAACAAATCCCAATTGGATAAAGCGGCGGCGGCTGCATCCACGACGGTATCCGCAGGTAGCAATATCACTGTTACACCTAGTGATAATTCTAATGGTTCCAAGAACTATGAAGTGAGTCTTAATGATAAGGTGACATTGGGCTCCGACCCTACAAAACAGGTCGAAATCGACGGTAACGCAGGTACCATCAAAGCCGGTGATAAAGTTGAAATCGACGGCAATAAGGGTACTATTAAGGCCGGTAATGTTACCATTGACGGTGATAAAGGTACTGTTAAAGCGGGCGATAAAGTGACTATCGACGGTAACAAGGGCACTGTTGAAGCCGGCAAGGTACTCGTAGACGGCGATAAAGGAACTGTGAACGGTTTGACCAATAAGACTTGGGATCCGAACAATATCACCAGCGGACAGGGGGCAACGGAAGATCAACTTCAGAAATCTCATACCATGTTGGATCAGAAGATCACCAATCTGGGGGATGAAGTAACGAAAAAAGGGTTGAATTTCGGTGCAAATAGCGGCACTCCGACTCACAAGAATCTGGGTGAAACTATATCCGTTGTCGGCGGCGGAACTAAATCCGACGATAACTATACTTCTGATAACATCAGGACGAAAATCAATGCGGACGGCAATGTGGAAATCATGATGGATAAGAATCTGACGACCGACAGTGTAACCACCGATTCCGTAAAAGTCGGCAAAAACGGCAAGGATGGCGTATCCATTACGGGCCCTAACGGCGCTGACGGTACGGACGGCAAGGTGGGTGTTACCGGTAAGGACGGTAAAGATGCCGTATCCATGTCCGGCAAGGACGGTGTCGGTCACATCGGATTAACCGGTAAGGACGGTCGTAATGCGGACATTACGGTTGATAAAGGTGATCCTGATCTTAACGGCAACGAAATTACCCGTATCAAGTATCAGGATGAAAACGGTAAGACACATCAGGTGGCCACCAAAGACGACGGTATGAAGTACGGCGGTGATTCCGGTACGGTAATCAGGAAACAGCTTAACGAACAGGTGAATGTAGTCGGCGGTATCACGGATGTCGATAAGTTGACCTCTGAAGATAATCTGGGCGTCGTATCCGACGGCAACAACAGCCTCAAGGTTCGTATGGCGAAAGATTTACAAGGTCTGAATTCCGTAACGACCAAGGATGCGGCAGGCAATACGACCGTTGTGAACGGCGGCGGTGTAACGATTACCCCTGCCGGCGGTAACACCGTAAGTCTTACTAAGGACGGTTTGAACAACGGTGGTAACACAATCAGTAATGTAGGTCCGGGTGTGAACGGTACGGATGCGGTTAACGTGAATCAATTGAAGGGTGCTACAGACGGCTTGGCCAACGCCATTAATTCCGTGGCGGGCGAAACACAGCGTGTAGGCGCTCATGCGGCGGCACTATCCGCGTTGAAACCGATTCAATACGATCCGTTGGAACCGACTCAAATCATGGCCGGTATCGGTAATTACAGAGGCGAAACAGCGGCCGCTTTAGGCGTTGCACATTACACGGCGGAAGACACCATGTTCCATGTGGGCGTGTCCGTAGGCAGCCATCATAATATGGTGAATGCCGGTGTAACCCGTAAATTCGGTACCTCCGATGCGAAGAAAGCGGTTCCTGAACGTTACAAGGGCGGGCCTATCAGCTCCATGTACGTGATGCAGGATGAAATGACGGCGCTGAAAGCCGAAAATGCACGGATGAAAGCGCATGATGAACAGTTGACCGCGGACTATGCGGCATTGAAAGAAGATAATCTTCGTTTGCAAAAAGATAATGAAGAAACGAAGCGTCAATTGGCTCTTATTATGAGTCGATTGGGGATATAATTTACCGCAATTTCATCTTTTTCTCATATGGCTAAAATGAGTGCATGCCCTATAAAATACTCATGAAAATGCGATGATTTCAACTGCATATTTTAAATTGTCGAAAGAACGAGAGTCTCTTCCAAGAGGACTTTCGTTCTTTCTTTGTATTTGACTTCACAAATAATTCATAATAGTGTATAATACGAAACATATGATTTTTATCGAAAATAATAAATGTGATTAATTTACTATAAAATGGTTAACGTTTGGTGATATGTGTTGTTTAACCTTTTAAAACAAGGGTTTATATGGCTGTAAAGATATTTTGATGAGTAAAATTTTTGACATTATAAATAAAGAGATAAATTTATAAAAATGAATGAGCGCATCATGAAAAAATATATTTACATTTATAAACTAATCTGATATTTTATATGTATGATGATTAAATTTTTGATAAAAAATTTATTTATTAGTGTTTTGGTGTAAGTTTTAAGAATTCCTTATAAAACTGTGTGAAAGGTAGGTACTGCTAAATGAATCGTATTTATAGGGTAATTTGGAGTCAGGTACGGGGAGCGTATGTTGTCGTATCTGAAATCGCGAAGAATCATTCCCGTGGTTCCAAAAGTTTTGTCGGCAATTCCACTAAAGTTGCGGCCAGAGTCGGGTTAGCCGCAATGATCCTTACCGGCGGCAGCGGACTGGTGTCGTCCGTATATGCCGGTACTCAGGGGATTTCCCTGAGCCCGAGCTCGAACGGTTACGACGGCGGTTTGACATGGTTAAAACCGTCTCCGGGCGCTCCTGAAATCAGAATGTTCGATTACGGTACGCCGGGTAATGAAGGTCTAGGTTATTTATATACCAATAACAAGGTATTCGGTATTCAAATCGGTAATAGCGCCAGTGTGAGAGCTAAAGACGGTTCCGTATCCGGTATCGCTATCGGTGATTATTCCACCTCTCAAGGATTGGGGGCCGCGTTCGGTCAATATGCGCAGTCCAATGCGATCGGAGCCGTTGCGGTAGGCTCGGCGACTAAAGCGGATGCGTTCAACTCGCTGGCTATGATGCGCCAAGCTTATGCAGGTGCAAAATATGCGGCGGCTATCGGTACGGCCGCATCCGCTCAGGGGGAAGCCAGCCTGGCGATGGGGCATTCCGCATTGGCGAAAGGGACTCAGTCCATTGCTATCGGTTCCGCAAACCCTACACCTTTATATGATGATAGAAACACTCCGTATACTAAATATGATGGGAACACCAATACGCAGGCTAACGGACAACGTGCCATCGCTGTGGGGCAAGGTGCCAAATCGAACACGAATGACAGCGTCGCTATGGGGACGGGTGCCAGCGTGGTGTCCGGTACGAATTCTAAAGGTAAAGAATTTGCCAGAGGCGTAGCTATCGGTAAAGATGCCACTTCTCAAGGATTACAGGGCGTAGCTATCGGTAACGGTGCGGCACACTATCGTGATAATGCGGTAGCTATCGGCAATAATGCCAAAACTTATGCTGTTGACGGAATTTCAATCGGGAACAATGCCGAAGCGGGCGTGGAAAACGATCCTTCTTATAAAGTGAATAACTCTATTGCCGTAGGTAACTCCGCTCATGCTACGGGCGGATCGGCGGTAGCCTTCGGTAACGATACGAACGCATCCGGCGGTTCCTCCGTGGCTACAGGTAATGCCGCATGGGCATTGGGTGACCGTTCCACAGCTGTCGGCAATAATGCACATGCGGAAGGTTACGGCTCTATTTCCATGGGTCGTGAAGCCAGCTCCTTGAGTACTCAAACGGGTGACAAGAAAAGTGTTATGGCTATCGGTGATGACGCACAGGCTACCGGTACTCGTTCCATCGCATTGGGTGTAAGTGCTCAAGCCGGTACATTGACGAGAGAACGTGACGGTCGGTATAAGGACAATCCGGAACTTATTTCCAAACTTAATGTTGTAAAAGAAGTAAGTGATGCGGTAGCAATCGGTAGTGAAGCGAGCGTACAAGCAAACAAAGGCTTAGCTCTTGGCAGCAATGCGAAGGTAAATCATGTTCGTGGCGTTGCACTGGGTGCTAACTCTGAAACAGCGGATCCTGTAAGTACCGCCGGTGAAACTATTAACGGCTTGACATATAACTACGCCGGCAGTTCCGCCGATTCCACGGTCAGCGTAGGTAATACTTCTACAAAACGTACAATTACTAACGTAGCGGCTGGTCGTGTGAATGCACAATCTACAGATGCTATTAATGGTAGCCAATTATATGGCGTTGCTAATGCAGTAGGTAATGTAGCTAAAAGCACTAAGAATATCTTAGGCGGTAATGCTAAAGTTGACCAAAACGGTTCTATCACCATGACTAATATTGGTGATACAGGTAAAAACACTGTTCATGAAGCAATTCAATCCGTAAATCAAGGTTGGGAACTTCAAGTTAATGGCAAAAAAGTTAAAGACGTAAAAGCTCCTAATCGTACAGTGAACTTTAACGCTGGTAATAATATTAAATTAGAAGGCGCCGGAGACAATGTTACGGTTGCAACAGTTGATGATGCAAACTTCAACTCCGTTACAACGGGCAATGTTTCTATGAGCAAATCCGGCATCAATGCCGGTGGCTATCAGATTACCAACGTGAAATCCGGCGGCGATGTGGTAACGAATGCGGCCAATATCGGCGATATCAGTCGTATTGCGGCCAAGTACGATAAATATCTGGAACGCGGTATCGCCAGCTATGAAGCGAACGGTGACGGCAAGGTAAACATGACCGGTACAAACGGTTTGGCTGCTGAAGTAACAGGTTTGAAAAATACGTATGTTACATCCGGTACCGTATCCAATGACGGTAAGAGATTGACATTGACACGTAATGATAATCAAACATTCGATGTTGATATCTCTAAAATCTCTAATGGTCTTTCCAAAACTGACTACCGTTTAATTGCAAACCCTGCACATGGTAGCAACGGCGAATATAAAGTAGCTGCTGACGGCAGCATGACATTGACTGTTGCGGATGCGGACGGTTCCAATCCTACACAGGTCAAGTTGACGAATATCGCGTCCAAAACGCAACAGGATACTAACACTACAAACATTAATAAGAATAAGCAGGACATTACAAACATCAACAATACGATCGGAAAAGGGTTGAATTTCGCCGCCGATTCCGGTGCACCTATTAATAAAAAACTGGGCGAAACCTTAACTGTTAAAGGCGGCGCTACAGGTGCATTGACGGACAGCAATATCGGCGTTGTGGCCAAAGACGGCAACCTTAATGTCAAACTGGCGAAAGATCTGACCGGCTTGAACAGTGTAACTGCAGGTTCCGTTCGTATGGGTGTACATAGTGACAATAAGAACTATGTAACCGGGTTGGACAACAAAGAATGGAATGTTCAAAACCCTACGATTACATCTGGTCGTGCCGCAACTGAAGATCAGTTGAAAAAAGTGTCTGATGAAATCAAGACTACTAATGCAGCTAAAACAGATTATCGCTTGATCAACAATACAAATTCTGCGGACGGTTCTTACTCTGTAGAAAACAATAAAGTTGATTTAAAAGTTAAAGATGAAGCTCATCCTAACAACCCTGCTAATACGGTAACAATCAACAATATCGCATCCAAAACTGAATTGGATAAATTGACAGAACGCGCTGTTAAATATGATCTTAATGGTGCAACTGTTAATAAAAACAAGGTTACTTTGGAAGGCCAAGGCGGTACAACAATTACTAACTTGAAAGCCGGTGAAGTATCCTCTACTTCTACAGATGCTGTAAATGGCAGCCAATTGCATGATGTAAAAATCGAAGCAGGCAAACATTCAAAAGTAACTGTTTCCGATGATAACCTTAAATTGACAACGACTCCTGCTACAAGTACTGAAGGCGCTAAATATGATCTTCGTTTGAACAACAAAGTGACATTGGGTAGCGGTAACAATCAAGTAGTTCTTGATGGTACTGCAGGCAGAGTGACTGCTGGCGCTGTTGTAATGGGTGCTCAAACTGTTCAAAATACGAAACATGCAAGCGAAACTGGTAATTATGTAACTAACTTGAGCAATAAAAACTGGGATTCCACATCTATCGTATCCGGTCGTGCTGCGACTGAAGATCAGTTGAAAAAAGTTAGCGAACAAATTACTCAACAAGGTAGCAGTGCAACTGATTACCGTCTTGTAAGAAATTCCAGCGCTGACGGTTCCTACAAGGTAAACGACAATGGTGAAGTATCCTTGACTGTAGAGGATAAAAACCATGCAGGCGTTAAAGAGCAAGTTACAATCAATAACATTGCATCCAAGACTTCTGTAGATAAATTGACAGATCGTGCTGTTAAATACGACATCAATAACGGTGTTGTTGATAAAACTAAGGTAACATTGGAAGGTGCTGACGGCACTACTATTACAAATGTAAAAGATGGTGCTGTAACAGCTACATCCACAGATGCTATCAACGGCAGCCAATTGTTCAAGACTAAAGAAGAATTGATCAATAAAGGCATGAAATTCGGTGCTGACTCCGGTAACGTAATCAATAAAAAACTTGGTGAACAAGTAAATGTTAAAGGTGGCATTACAGAAGCATCCAAATTGACTGCTGAAGATAATATCGGTGTTGTATCCGATGGCTCTAACGACTTGAAAGTTCGTTTGGCAAAAGACCTTAAAGGTTTGAACAGCGTAACTGTAGGCGATACAAAAGTTACTTCCAACGGCATAACTATCAGCAACGGTGCTACTAACAATGCATCTGTATCCCTTACTAAAACTGGCTTGGATAATGGTGGTAACAAGATTACTAACGTTGCTCGTGGTACAATCGACAGCGATGCAGTAAACTTGGCACAATTGAAAGAAGTATCCAACAGTGCATCTGCAGCAAATACGAAGGTAGCTGAAGGCAAAAACATTAAAGTTGATGAAAGCATCGACAATGTAACTAAAGCTAAAACGTATACTGTAGGCTTGAAAGATGAAGTAACATTAGGCACAGGTAATACAGCTATTAATATTAACGGTACAACAGGTATCGTGAAAGCTGGCACTGGCGATAATGCGGTGACTATCAACGGCACAAACGGCACTATCAACTCCGGAAAAGTGGTTGTTAACGGTGCTAAAGGTACTGTTAATGAATTGACTAACAGAACTTGGAATCCTAAAGCTATTACTAATGGTCAAGCTGCTACAGAAGATCAATTGAAAGTAGTAGATAATAAAATTGATACTACAAAAACTGAAATCGTAGAAAAAGGCTTGGACTTCCAAGGCGATGCAGGTACTGCAATTCATAAAAACCTTGGCCAAACATTGAAAATTTCTGGCGGTCAATCTGATGCATCTAAACTTTCAGAAAATAATATCGGCGTAGTAAATAACAACGGCGTATTGAATGTTAAACTTGCTAAAGATTTGACAGGTTTGAACAGCGTAACAACTGGTGCTACAACTATTAACAACAATGGTTTGACAATCGGTGGCAACACATTTGTTACAAGTAATGGCTTCAATGCTAACGATACTCAAATCACAAACGTGAAAGCTGGTACAGAGGATAACCATGCAGTTAACCTTAAACAGTTGAAAGAAGTATCCAACAACGCAGCGGCAGCTAAAACTGTTGTAAAAGCAGGCAAAAACATCAATGTAACTGATTCTGAAGATCCACTTACTAAAGCTAAGACTTATACAGTTGGCTTACAAGACACAGTAACATTGGGTTCCGGCAATACAGCTGTTAATATCGACGGTACAAAAGGTATTGTGAAAGCCGGCGAAGGCAACAATGCTGTGACTATCAACGGTACAAACAGCACAATTAATGCTGGTAACGTAGCGATTAACGGTGCAACAGGCAATATCAATTCCGGTAAAGTTCTTGTTAACGGTGCTAAAGGTACTGTAAACAACTTAACAAATATCACTTGGGATGCTAATAATATCACAAGCGGCCAAGCTGCAACAGAAGACCAATTGAAAGTTGTTGATAAGAAAATCACTGATAATGGCAGCGATTTGACTAAGAAGGGCTTGAATTTCAAGGGCGATGATGCAACAAGCATTCATAAGGACCTTGGCGAAACGTTGGATATCAACGGTGGCATTTCTGATGCATCTAAATTATCCAACAATAATATCGGTGTAGTATCTGAAAACGGCAAGTTGAATGTTAAGCTTGCTAAAGAGTTGACTGGCTTAACAAGCGTAACAACTGGTGCTACAACAATTAATAACGAAGGTTTAACAATTGGTGGTAAGAAATTCGTTACAGCTAACGGTTTTGATGCTAACAACACACAAATCAAAAACGTAAAAGCTGGTACTGATGGCAATGATGCAGTTAACTTGAATCAATTGAATGAAGTTAAAAATGCGTCTAACACTACAGTAGAAGGTAGCGAAAACATCAACGTTAACTCCACAGTAGATCCTAATACACAAGCTAAAACTTACAAAGTAGCGTTGAAAGACAATGTAACTTTAGGTTCTGGCAATAATGCAATCAACATCAACGGTACTACAGGTATCATAAAAGCTGGTGACGGTGCTAATGCTGTAACTATCAATGGTACAAACGGCACTATTAACTCCGGTAAAGTGACTGTCAACGGTGCTGCTGGTACTGTAAACAACTTGACAAACATCACTTGGGATCCTGCACATATCACAAGCGGTCAAGCTGCAACAGAAGACCAATTGAAATCTGTTGATAAGAAAATCACTGACAACAGCACTGACTTGACTAAGAAGGGCTTGAACTTCCAAGCTGATTCTGGCGAATTAATTCATAAAGATCTCGGTCAAACATTAGATATCAACGGTGGCATTACTGAAAAATCTAAATTGTCCGACAACAATATCGGTGTGGTATCTGAAAACGGTAAGTTGAATGTTAAACTTGCAAAAGATTTAACAGGCTTGAACAGTGTAACAACTGGTCAAACAACTATCAATAACGATGGCTTGACAATCAACAACAAACAATTCGTTACAGCTAATGGCTTTAATGCTAACAATACACAAATCAAAAACGTAACGGCTGGCGTGGAAGACAATGATGCTGTAAATGTTAAACAATTGAACGATGTAAAAGCTGCATCTAATACAAAAGTAGAAGGTAGCAAAAACATCAATGTTGATGAAACTGTAGATAATGTAACAAAAGCTAAAACTTACACAGTTGCATTGAAAGACACTGTAACATTAGGTTCCGGTAATAATGCAGTCAACATCGACGGTACAACTGGTATTGTAAAAGCTGGTGACGGCGCTAACGCAGTAACTATTAACGGCGTAAACAGCACAATCAATGCTGGTAAAGTTGCAATTGATGGTGCAATTGGTAATATCACTTCCGGTAAAGTTCTAGTTAATGGTGCAAATGGTACTGTAAATAGCTTGACAAATATCTCTTGGGATCCTGCAAACATCACAAGCGGTCAAGCTGCAACAGAAGACCAATTGAAATCTGTAGATCAAAAAGTTACAGACAACACTAATAAAGGCTTGAACTTCAAAGGTGATGACGCAACAAGCATTCATAAAAACCTTGGTCAAACATTGGATGTTGTAGGTGGCATTTCTGATAAAGCTAAATTGTCTGACAACAACATCGGTGTTGTATCCGAAAACGGTAAGTTGAATGTTAAACTTGCAAAAGACTTAACAGGCTTGAACAGCGTAACAACTGGTCAAACAACTATCAACAACGATGGCTTGACAATCAACAACAAACAATTCGTTACAGCTAATGGCTTCAATGCTAACAATACGCAAATCAAAAACGTAACAGCTGGCGTAGAAGACAATGATGCTGTAAATGTTAAACAATTGAACGATGTAAAAGCTGCATCTAATACAAAAGTAAAAGGTAGCAAAAACATCGACGTTGATGAAGCTGTAGATCCAACTACAAAAGCTAAAACTTACACAGTTGCATTGAAAGACACTGTAACATTAGGTTCCGGTAATAATGCAGTCAACATCGACGGTACAAAAGGTATTGTAAAAGCTGGTGACGGCGCTAACGCAGTAACTATCAATGGTGTAAACAGCACAATCAACGCTGGTAAAGTAGCAATCGATGGTGTAACAGGCAACATTAATGCAGGTAAAGTTCTGGTTAACGGCGCTAACGGTACTGTAAACAACTTGACGAACATTTCCTGGGATCCTAAGACGATCACAAGCGGTCAGGCGGCAACGGAAGACCAGTTGAAAGTTGTAGATGGCAAAATCGATAAAAACACTGAAGACTTGACTAAGAAAGGGTTGAATTTCGGCGGTGATTCCGGTGAAGCGATTCATAAGAATCTCGGTGAAACGCTTAATATCAAAGGCGGCGTATCCAAAAAAGAAGATTTAACTGACAGTAATATCGGTGTTATATCTGAAAACGGCAGTTTGAATGTTCGTTTGGCTAAGAATCTTAAAGGACTGGATTCCGTAACTGTCGGTGCGGACCCTTCGACACAGGTTGTTCTTCGCAATAACAGCGTGTCTGTAGGCGGTAAGGTATATATTACCAATGCCGGTCTGAATGCCAATCATCAGATTATTACCAATGTAAAAGCCGGTGTAAATGATACCGATGCGGTTAATGTGGCTCAGTTAAATCAGAAGGTTGCGGCGGCTACTACCAAGGTGGAAGCCGGTGACAGCGGAAATACGGTTGTAACACCTGTTGAGAATAAAGACGGATCCAAGACGTATAAAGTGGACATCAAGCAGGACTTGAATCTTCACAGCGTAACGACTACGGACAGTGAAGGTAATAAAACTGTAACTGACGCTAAAGGGCTGGCTGTTACGGATAAAGCAGGCAACACAACTGTAACCGATGGTAAAGGTTTAACTGTTACGGATAAGGAAGGTAACAAAACCACGACTACCGCAACAGGTACAACCGTGGCTGACAGTAACGGCAATACGACGGATATGAAAGCGACCGGCGTGACTGTGGCCGATAAGTCCGGCAATAAGGCGGAAATGACGTCTAAAGGTATGACCGTTACTACCGGTGAAGGTAAAAGTCAATTGATAACGACCGTATCCGGCGGCAGTGTAGTTAATCAGGACCTTCAGGGGAATAGAACCGCTACGCATGCTGCAGGGGTCGATATCAGTTCTAAAACGGCCATTACATCCATAAATGCCGAAGGGATCAGAATTTCAAATGGCAGTGCGGCTGCCGCGAGAAGAGCTGCTCCGATAAATAACGAGGTATCATTAACCAAGAACGGATTAAATAACGGCGGAAATCAAGTGACCAATATGGCCAGCGGTTACGCAGCCGGTGAAAATATCGACAATATCACTGATAAGAGTGACAGTTTGAGTAACGGCGCGACAATCGGTGACTTGAAGAAGGGTATCGACAGCGTTAAGAAGGGCGGTCTGGACTTTGCCGGCAACAGCGGTGACTTCCATCGCGATTTAGGTCAAAAAGTGACCATCAAGGGTGAAGGCACTAAGGCCGACAGTGAATATTCCGGTGAAAACATTAAGACGATAGCGGATAAAGACGGTAACATCACTATTAAGATGGCGAAAGATCTTACAGGTCGTTCCGTTGAAATTGAAGAACGTATTACCGTGGGACCTAAAGGTGATAATGGACAAAATGCGGTAGCCATTAACGGTAAGGACGGCGTCGGACATATCGGTCTGAACGGCAAGGATGGTCGCAGCGCTGACATTTATACCGAAAAAGGTGATGCCGATCTCAGCGGCACTGAAATTACCCGTATTAAATACCAGGATGAAAGCGGTAAGACACATCAGGTGGCGACTAAAGATGACGGTATGAAATACGGTGGCGATTCCGGCTCCGTAATCAGTCAGAAGCTTAACGGTCAAGTTAATATCAAAGGCGGAATTACAGACCAGAGCAAACTTTCAACGGCGGATAATATCGGCGTAGTATCCGACGGCAGCAGTAATTTGAATGTGCGTCTCGCAAAAGATATTACCGGTATCAACTCCATTACGACAACGGATAATTCCGGTCATACAACCGTACAGAACGGTAACGGTATCACGATTAAGAATAATGGTGGTGGCAGCGTATCCTTAACAAGCTCCGGTTTGAACAACGGCGGTAATAAGATTACCAATGTGGCTCCTGGTGAAGTTAGCTCCAGTTCCACTGATGCAGTGAACGGTTCCCAACTTTACCGTGTAGCTAACAGTATGAACAATGTTGTTAGTGAAGTTCGTCAAGTTGGTGCTATGTCCTCCGCGTTATCCGCGTTGAAACCTATGGCTTATGATCCTTACGAACCTACTCAAATCATGGCGGGTTATGGTAACTACCATGGCGATTCCGCATTGGCATTAGGCGTGGCTCATTACAAAAATGAATCCATGATGTTACATGCCGGTTTGGCTTGGGCAGGCGGCGACAGCCATATGATGGCGAATGCCGGTGTAACCTGGAAAGTAGGCAACAAGGATGGCGAAGCACAAACTGCAGATCGTTATCGCAAAGGACCTATCAGTTCCACATATGCAATGCAACGTGAACTTGCTGCAATGAAAGCTGAAAATCAAGGATTAAAAGGTGAAGTAGCTGATTTGAAGGCTGAAAATGAACAAATGAAAGCTAATATTGCTGCAATGATGGCAAGACTAGGTTTATAATACGTTCATTCTGATCATTACGGGCTGAGGATTCCCTTTCGGGGGAGTCCTCCCACCCGATTAATTCGTTGATAGAAAAGAGGAATAGATAATGAAAAAATCCACTTTGCTTGCTTTCACAGCGGCAGTATTATTCGGCAGTGGCGCATTGCAGGTTAATGCGGCACCTGCTACATATGATGATGCATTGCTTTTACCAAATCCGACTAAAATGCCTACACAAGGTTCCGTCGTATTGATCCCTGTGGCCAGCCCTCAGGCTGTACAAGGCATTCATGAATTTGTGAAAGCATGGGAAAATGCGGAAAAACACATTGCTCTAGCTGAAAGCAAAAAGAATAATCATCAAGAGTTGACTAAAGAAGAATCTAAATGGTTACACTCTAAAGATAAGCATAATTATGCTGATTATTTCCGTAAACATTCTTTAGGCTATGTACATGGTCAAGAGACTGCGTTGAACTGGAATGCTGAAAACCGCAATAAAAATGAGTATAGCTATTACACATTCCCTAAATATGATGAGGAAAAAGGTTTCACGAACAGCTATGGCTATAACGTATTGCGCAGCATGGTTGACCGCATGAATGAATTGCTTCAAAAACAAAAGGCCGTTGGCGGTCCTTTGACTGATGAAGAAGCACAAGCATTGGAAGATGCTATGCTCGATATCATGGCTCAGGATCAAGAGCATGTATCGAATGAAGAATTGCGTCATTACATGAACGAAGCGGTTTGGTTTGCTACAAAACAAACTGTAAGAAATATGTCTGCAGAAGAACCTTCTGCCAGAGATATGCATGAAATCAATCTTCGTGAAGCGATTCAAGAAGAAAACAATTAATTTGCACATAATATATAATTAATCTGTTATATGGATAGTTCTTTTCTTATATAGATTATGCTGTTTTTGTAATCTATCGAGTTATTTACAATATAATAGTTTTTAATTATATAATAAGATGCCAATAAGGGATTCTATTGACGTACTGTCATATAGGAAAGAGGCTGTAACGGAATGCAGTAATGCGTTCTGTTGCGGTCTCTTTTGTTTGCGTGAAATTCGGTAAAAATAGTTTATTAAAATAAGTAAAAGATAGGGTGTAAAAGTTCTTAAAAAATAAGGTGAAATTGAGAGAAATTCTGTTGACATGAGTATGTGGAAATGATATTATATTTAAGCAGTCCCTTTGAGGGGGACGCAGATCTTTGAAAACTGAACAATGATAGGTAATCAATCAAAACGATTGAACATATGCCAGAGTGCGGGTTTTGACACAGTCAAAACCAACCATAATTCAAAGTTGCTTGATGGCAACGACAACAAAACAAATGAGCTATTCAAATAGCTTCAAGATATCTTGGAGAGTTTGATCCTGGCTCAGGACGAACGCTGGCGGCGTGCTTAACACATGCAAGTCGAACGAAGAGCGACGGAAGCTTGCTTCTATCAATCTTAGTGGCGAACGGGTGAGTAACGCGTAATCAACCTGCCCTTCAGAGGGGGACAACAGTTGGAAACGACTGCTAATACCGCATACGATCTGACCTCGGCATCGAGGATAGATGAAAGGTGGCCTCTACATGTAAGCTATCACTGAAGGAGGGGATTGCGTCTGATTAGCTAGTTGGAGGGGTAACGGCCCACCAAGGCGATGATCAGTAGCCGGTCTGAGAGGATGAACGGCCACATTGGGACTGAGACACGGCCCAGACTCCTACGGGAGGCAGCAGTGGGGAATCTTCCGCAATGGACGAAAGTCTGACGGAGCAACGCCGCGTGAGTGATGACGGCCTTCGGGTTGTAAAGCTCTGTTAATCGGGACGAAAGGCCTTCTTGCGAATAGTTGGAAGGATTGACGGTACCGGAATAGAAAGCCACGGCTAACTACGTGCCAGCAGCCGCGGTAATACGTAGGTGGCAAGCGTTGTCCGGAATTATTGGGCGTAAAGCGCGCGCAGGCGGATCAGTCAGTCTGTCTTAAAAGTTCGGGGCTTAACCCCGTGAGGGGATGGAAACTGCTGATCTAGAGTATCGGAGAGGAAAGTGGAATTCCTAGTGTAGCGGTGAAATGCGTAGATATTAGGAAGAACACCAGTGGCGAAGGCGACTTTCTGGACGAACACTGACGCTGAGGCGCGAAAGCCAGGGGAGCGAACGGGATTAGATACCCCGGTAGTCCTGGCCGTAAACGATGGGTACTAGGTGTAGGAGGTATCGACCCCTTCTGTGCCGGAGTTAACGCAATAAGTACCCCGCCTGGGGAGTACGACCGCAAGGTTGAAACTCAAAGGAATTGACGGGGGCCCGCACAAGCGGTGGAGTATGTGGTTTAATTCGACGCAACGCGAAGAACCTTACCAGGTCTTGACATTGATGGACAGAACCAGAGATGGTTCCTCTTCTTCGGAAGCCAGAAAACAGGTGGTGCACGGTTGTCGTCAGCTCGTGTCGTGAGATGTTGGGTTAAGTCCCGCAACGAGCGCAACCCTTATCTTATGTTGCCAGCACGTAATGGTGGGAACTCATGAGAGACTGCCGCAGACAATGCGGAGGAAGGCGGGGATGACGTCAAATCATCATGCCCCTTATGACCTGGGCTACACACGTACTACAATGGGAGTCAATAGACGGAAGCGAAGCCGCGAGGTGGAGCGAACCCGAGAAACACTCTCTCAGTTCGGATCGTAGGCTGCAACTCGCCTACGTGAAGTCGGAATCGCTAGTAATCGCAGGTCAGCATACTGCGGTGAATACGTTCCCGGGCCTTGTACACACCGCCCGTCACACCACGAAAGTCGGAAGTACCCAAAGCCGGTGGGGTAACCTTCGGGAGCCAGCCGTCTAAGGTAAAGTCGATGATTGGGGTGAAGTCGTAACAAGGTAGCCGTATCGGAAGGTGCGGCTGGATCACCTCCTTTCTAGGGAGACATACACCGGGCCGAGATCCTGGATGTCACTTAGGTCGACACTTTGGATAGTAAGTAGACGTAGCATAAGCGCTAGCTGTACTTACCACTTATCATTGTTCGGTTTTGAGAGATCTGTAAAGACTCTCAGATGGTTTAATACCATTTACAATTTAATAGATTTCGATGGCTATCCGGGCGCATGAGATGAACGACGTCGCCGCGTAATGGTAATTACGCAGGACAAGTGAAGCGAATGCAACGACGATAGACGCGAAATATATGAATTGTTTGTTCTTTGAAAACTGCATAGAAGAATTAATATATATTTGTAAGGTCATCTCTTAGAATTTCTAAGTAGGTTGACCCGAGCACATAGGAAATAATTCTCTGACTTAATTGGTGACGTACATGTAAAATGTACGGCTACAAATGAACGACAATGTATCTAATGCATGTCAATATTATCTCTCATGTATTTAATCATGAGATTTTCGTTAGCATTTGATGCATATCTAGGAGCCTGAGCGAGATGAAGCTGCCGCGTACTGTTGTACGTAAGGCAAAATCGAGCGTGAGGCGACGACGATAGGCGCACATGCTAACGCAAAATAAGTAAAGATAATAAGGGCGTACGGTGGATGCCTTGGCGATATCAGCCGAAGAAGGACGCGGTAAGCTGCGAAAAGCTACGGAGAGGTGCAAGCAACCTTTGACCCGTAGGTATCCGAATGGGGGAACCCGGCAGTGGTTATGCACTGTCACCCATACCTTTGAGTATGAGGAGGGCACCCGGGGAACTGAAACATCTAATTACCCGGA
>NZ_LT906470.1:407500-552500 GCF_900187285.1 Veillonella rodentium
AAAATCATTATTATTTAGATATGACTCCGGAGTTTCTTATAACTGGTATTCAAATTCATAATTTATGCTCTGGTTTAGAGCTCGATAATTGTGTTATATATACTTTCACCTATATAAGCATTTGGATTTTAGGTATAATAAGTATATAAATACTATATACCGTATAAGGAGGCATCATGGCGTTTGTGAGATATTATGTGGG
Organism: Veillonella rodentium; assembly: GCF_900187285.1. NCBI lineage: Bacteria > Bacillati > Bacillota > Negativicutes > Veillonellales > Veillonellaceae > Veillonella > Veillonella rodentium. The sequence goes on from NZ_LT906470.1 coordinate 407,703, forward strand.
CGATGTGGTACAGATGAAAAAGTCGCATCCCTGCGGTAGCGATCAATGGGAAATCAGGCGAATTGGCACGGATTTTCTCATTGTATGCAACGGTTGCGGACATCAACTGCTGATGCCGCGTCCGAAGTTTGAAAAAGCGGTTAAGAAAATCGTATCGCGTTTACCGGAAATTGAATAGGAGGTGGTCCTATGGTTCGACTCACTGATTATGTAACAAGCGGAGGCTGTGCATGTAAGATCGGTCCTCACATTTTAAATCGCGTTCTTAAAGCTGTAATGCCCGTAACAAATGAGCATGTATTGGCGGATATGACCGGCGCGGATGATGCGGGGGTTTATAAACTATCCGAATCATTGGCATTGGTGCAGACCTTGGATTTCTTTACGCCCGTTGTCAATGATCCGACTTTATTCGGGAAAATTGCGGCCGCTAATGCCTTAAGTGATGTGTATGCTATGGGCGGCACGCCGTTGACAGCGATGAATATCGTGGGTTTTCCCGTGCCTTTGGTGGAACAGGGTGTGCTGACGGATGTCCTTAATGGTGCGGCGGCGATTGTAGCCGAGTCCGGAGCGGCTATTGTGGGCGGTCACAGCATAGAGAACAAGGAGCCTATATTCGGCATGTCCGTGACAGGTCAAGTGAATCCAAATAACATCTGGAAAAATAAAGGTGCACGAGCGGGCGATGTACTGGTTTTAACGAAACGGATCGGAACGGGCATCATGAATAACGCTTTGAAAGGGGATCTTTTCCCGACGGGAACGGCACAGGCTGTAACGAGTATGAGTACGTTGAATCGCATGGCGGCGGAGGTGGCGCACGCGTTTACGGTTCATGCGTGTACTGATGTGACGGGCTTCAGTCTCATGGGGCATTCCGTTGAAATGGCGAGTGCTTCTGATGTGACGATTCATATCAAGGCACTTGATATTCCTCTTTTTGACGATGTTGTGGAGGCTGCTCAGATGGGACTTGTACCGGCTGCGTCATACGGCAACCGCAAGGCTATAACCGATGTGCAGGTCAATGCGGAACTTGATCCGGTGTGGATGGATATCCTGTTTGATCCTCAAACATCGGGCGGTTTGCTATTCGCTGTTCCTGAACGCGAGGGAACAGCCTTAGTTGAGGCACTACATGAGGCGGATGTAGATTGTGCCTGTATTGTAGGAACCGTTGAAAGCTTCAGTGGACTTTCGGTACGCGTAACGGCATAATCGAATAAATAGGTAATATACGATAATTATTTAACTATTTATATGTTATATCTATAATTTAGTATCATCTGTAGATAGATATTTTTACAAAATATATTGAGATATAGATAAGAGGTGTATGATGAGCAAGAAAAATGAATTGACCGTAGATGTGCGTGGCAGTTTGTGCCCGAAACCTGTTATTGAAACCAAAAAAGTGAGCGATGCTAATCCTGATGCGGTTATTACGACCGTTGTAGACAATGAGGTGAGTCGCGATAATGTAGAAAAGTTCGGTAAATCCCGCGGTTATGGCGTGGCCATTCGTCAAGATGGTAAGGAGTTTTATCTCACCATGACACCCGGCGAAAATGGCACCGGCGGTGGACAAACTGTCTGTGCACCTATGAATTATGGGAATCGCGTTATCCTTATGACAAAGGATTATCTCGGTGAAGGCAGCGAGGAATTGGGTCGCAATTTGATGAAAACATTCTGGGTGTGCATGGTTGAGGCCGATGTAAAACCATCCAAAATCTGCTTTATCAATAGCGGTGTTAAGATGGTGACAAATGATTCCGTTCATTTAGAGAACATTAAAAAGCTAGCTGACGTCGGTGTTGAAATTGCGGCATGCGGTATCTGCCTCGATTATTTCGGCATTAAAGACCAGCTGGGCGTGGGCAGCATTACTAATATGTATGCTATTACTGACTCCATCCTGGGGGATAATATTGTAAAGCTATAATAAAAGCTAAAATAAATGGCATTAGGGGGCAATGGAACTATAGCGTAATGTTAATATAGGTCGGCTGTGTACTTTATAATGTAAAACTGCAATCTGATCTTTTGGCTGGCTTTGTCATCATGAGTCATTTAAGATTCTTGTAAAAGGATTCCCGGCAAGGGGGTGAGGTATTGGAAAATAAAAAATTACTCGTCGTATTTACGTCATATTACTTTGGGGATAAGGCGGATAAGGTTCTATTCGAACTTAATGTGCCTCATCAACTGATGGCGACGCCGCCGGAGTTGCATGACATGTGCGGTCTATCCATTGAAATAGAATCGGATATCGCGGATCATGTAAAAACTATATTAAAAGAGCACCGCATCAGTACATCCGGATTATTCTGGTATGAAAAAGGTGAACTGGCGGTGCCGTATAAGGTGTAGCAGACTTAGGCTTTTAATGATGAGTATCGAGTTGAGTATCGAGTATTATTTATTTATGATATGATAGACATACGGATTTCTTGCTATATAAGGAGATAAATATGGTCGGATTTAGATTGCCTCGTGAATATATTGATGATATGATCGTCCGCATGGCTCATCATAGTACGGCTATCGAGGGTAATACATTGACACAGGGAGAAACAAAAAGTATTCTCTTAGATAATATGATTCCTCGAAAAATGGAATTACGCGAGTTCTATGAGGTATCCAATTATCGAGAATATTTAGCATTCTTAATGGAATCTTATCGAGCTCCGATAACAATTGAAACTATAAAAGAAACGCAGAGATTATTATTAGCTCATATTCGTGATGATAATGGTCAATTTAAGGTAGTTCAAAATATGGTGATTGGTGCTGATTTTGAACTGACAAAGCCATACCAGGTGCCGGAAGCATTAAAAAATTGGAGCGATACATTACAGTATCGACTTGATATTGCGGTTACGGATGAAGATAAAATTAGAGCTATTATGGAACAACATTTACAATTTGAACGAATTCATCCTTTTGCCGATGGTAATGGACGGACCGGTAGAGCACTTATTGTGCATTCTTGTTTACAGCAGGAATTAGCGCCTATTATTATCAATAAAGATGATAGAGGTGAGTATATGACTTTGTTAAATGATGGCGACTTAAATGGTTTATATGAATTGGGTTTCATCCTGTTTAATCAGGAAAAGGAGCGAATGATCCTGTTTGGTCATAATTTTAGATAGTTTATTTTTGAAAGCTTTTAAATATGTATGTGTAAATCGGATGAGGTTATACAGCTAAAGTCACATGGTTACTTTTTTGTAACTATGTGACTTTTTTGTGCGTTCTTGTTAGAAAGTTTAATAGAGGTTATACTGACATCATCAGCTGACGAAATTAATGATTTTGATAAATATAAAGGAGCTTATTATGAATACTAAAATGAACGCTATTAATTGACAAAAGAATTACATCAAGCAAAGCCGAATCCTATGATTAATGGTCATCAGGATTGGCTGGACGGGTTAGTGCATGCTGCTAAAAGCTTTCATAAATAGGAGAAATAGTTTGTCGGTCAGAGCGGCTCGTGATACTATTAAATAAGAAATGGTTATGAACGCACGTGAGGAGGTGGCTATGGAAGAAAAACAGTTTAACTGCCCTGTTGAAGCTTCATTGAGTGTCGTAGGCGGTAAATATAAGTCTATTATTTTATTTCATTTAATGACGGAAGGTACGTTGCGATTTAATGAAATACAGAAGTTGATTCCTCAGGCCACGATAAAAATGCTTTCACAGCAGTTGAAAGACCTGGAAGGTGAAGGGGTTATCCATAAGGAAATTTATCCTGTAGTGCCGCCTAAGACGGAATATAGCATGACTGAATTCGGTGAAACATTGCGACCTATTATCATGGCTATGTGTGACTGGGGAAGAACCTATAAACAGGATATGATAAAGTGATTTCAGATTATTTTATGTATTAAATAAGGAGATACAAATGAGTAAATATGAAATAGAAACAGTAAAACTGCAAGCGCCTAAATTTGACCGTAAGGATCTGGAGTATGCCATGACGTATCGATATGCGTGCAAGAAGTTTGATCCGTCTAAAAAAATATCTGATGAAGATTGGAATGCCATTTTGCAGGCTGCACGCTTGGCGCCGACATCCCTTGGTTTTGAACCGTTCCAATTGTTGGTGATTCAAAATCCTGAAATCAGAGAAAAAATGAAGGATTATGGTTGGGGGATTCAGGCAGGTCTAGAAGCCAGTCATTTTGTAGTGATCCTGGCACGCAAGAAGGTCGATTTGGAATTTGATTCTCCTTATATTCGTCATATTCAAGAAGAAGTCAAACAGTTACCTGCTGAAATTGATGCGGCATATCGTGATTTCTATGCAGGGTTTACTACGGAAGATTACAAAACCTTTGAGTCTGAACGCGCTGCATTCGACTGGACATCTAAACAAGCTTATATCGTAATGGCGAACATGTTGACGATGGCCGCGTATGAAGGCCTCGATTCCTGTCCGTTAGAAGGTTTTAACCAGGATAAGATGACTGCATTCTTGGGTGATGAACTCGGTTTGTTTGATACAAAACATTTCGGTATTGCCGTAATGGCGGCCTTTGGCTATCGTGATGAAGAACCTCATCGTAATAAGACGCGTCGCACGATGGATGAAATCGTAAGAGGGATTTGATTGCGTTCCTATACTTAAACTGAAACCTTTCATTTAATTTTTAATTGTAGAATGATATGATATAAAATATATTGATATGTTTATAAATTTATATAGATAGCTTAAGTGTTTAATGTTGAATATATGAATAACTAAAACGTTTTAGGCTGGATGCATAAATTATATGTTTAAATGAAAGGAGTCATAATCATGTCCTTAGATGAAAAACTTGACCAAGCTAAAGGTGCATTAAAAGAGAATGCAGGTAAATTAACCGGTGACAAGAAAATGCAAGCGGAAGGTGCTGTAGAAAATACAGCGGCAAAAGTTAAAGATGTTGCTAAAGATGTTACTGAAGATCTTAAAAAAGCAACTGAAGACATTAAGGATGCCGTAGATGGTGCAATCAGCGGCGTCAAAAATGTTTTAAATAAAAATGACAAATAAATTTATATAAAAAGCTATTACATAGCAATAAAAAACCAGTAAATCCTGTGATTTACTGGTTTTTGTTATTATAAATTTGTTTATACATTGAAACGGAAATGTGTTACATCTCCGTCCTTCATGACGTAATCTTTGCCTTCCAGGCGTACAAGTCCTTTTTCCTTAGCGGCGTTCTGACTGCCGCTAGCTTGTAAGTCATCAAAGGATACAATTTCAGCACGGATAAAGCCTTTTTCGATGTCGGAGTGGATTTTACCGGCCGCCTGTGGAGCTTTTGTACCGTTTACGATGGTCCAGGCACGAGCCTCCATTTCGCCGGCCGTGAAGTAATTGATGAGGCCTAAGAGCGCATAGCTTGCTTTGATGAGTTTCGTCAAACCGGATTCGGAAAGACCGAGGTCCTCTAAGAATGCAGCGGCTTCTTCATCGGATAATTCGGCGATTTCGGATTCGATACGGGCGGATACGACTACGATGCCGGAGCCTTCCGCTTTTGCGTATTCCTCCACGCGTTTTACGTACTCGTTAGCGGAGTAATCGGATACTTCGTCTTCGGATATATTGGCCACATAGAGGGATGGCTTAGCCGTGAGCAAAGTCAATTCTTTGATCATATCCATTTCGTCTTCGTCGAGACCTTGGGCACGAACCGGCTTTGCCTCTCCGAGACCTTCGATGATGCGTTCCAACAATGGTAGTTCGGCACGAGCTTCTTTATCGCCGGATTTAGCGATTTTTTCGATGCGTTGCTTCCGTTTTTCTACGGATTCGAGGTCGGCCAGGCACAGTTCGGTATTGATGATTTCAATATCGCGAATCGGATCGATAGAACCCGATACATGTGTGATGTTAGGGTCGTCGAAACAACGGATTACCTGTGCAATCGCATCCACTTGACGAATGTGGCTGAGGAATTTGTTGCCCAGACCTTCGCCCTTAGATGCGCCCGCTACGAGTCCCGCAATATCTACGAAGCGCATCGCTGCGGGCAGGATACGTTTGGAACCGAACATGTCCGCCAATACTTGTAGACGATCGTCAGGCACGTCTACAACGCCCACATTCGGTTCTATGGTGCAGAACGGATAATTCGCCGCTTCCGCACCGGCCTTGGTAATAGCGTTGAATAATGTGCTTTTACCGACATTTGGGAGTCCTACAATGCCTACTTCTAAATTTGTGCTCATGGTACCACCTTTGATATACATAATACATAATGCCACATGGAATATGTGGACGATTTCGTTCATTGTGAAAGTTTATATCAATAATTCGTTACAAACCTTATCAAATAAATATTATACCATACTAATACGATGGAGTTGTTCTATAAATTTAGAATAGATTATTTAGAAGTGCTATAAAGAAGTGCTATAATATAAATAGAGTTAAATATGTTACCTCAAGAAATTTGATAAGTTCATATTAAATATAGGATTAATATAGATTTTTAATTGCCGTAACTATATAGATATAATTTATGAGCGTATCTATTGATAGGGTATAGAATCTATCCGACCATATTAATGATATATTTCTGAATCTATATAGTGAAAGCTGATAGGAAAGGAAGTTAAATATGTTTTCCAAGCTATTTGATAGTTTCTTAGTACATTATTTAGAACGTTTCAATGATCATTGTTTCACCGTAAAAATTGGAGATAATGAATATACGATCGGTGACGGAGAATCCGAGTTTACCGTCATCGTTAATCGCGATATTCCCAAGAAGGATCTGTTGATATCCGCAGAACTCGCCCTCGGTGAAGCGTATATGCGTAAAGATATCGAAATTGAAGGGGATTTGTTTAAAGCCCTTTGTGTAGTCCTCGGTCATGTAGGAAAGGACTCTATCAATCGGAAAGTACTTAGTTCGCTCTTTAATGCAGGTCTTAAAAAGAAAGATCAAAAACAACAAGTATCCTCCCATTATGATTTAGGCAATGAATTCTATAAATTGTGGCTCGATGAAACCATGAGCTATTCCTGTGCGTATTTTAAGCGTGAGAATGATAGTCTCGAAGATGCGCAGTATCAAAAAGTTCATCATATTCTCGATAAGTTGTATTTAAAAGAGGGGATGACCTTGCTTGATATCGGTTGCGGTTGGGGATTTCTTCTCATTGAGGCGGCTCGTAAATACGGTGTTAAGGGCTATGGGTGTACTCTTTCCGAAGAACAATGGAAAAAAGGGCAGGAACGCATTAAAGAATATGGCCTTGAAGGACAGGTTGAAATCGAGCTTATAGATTATCGTGATGTAGCAGCTTCGGGACGTACCTTTGACCGCATTGTCAGCATCGGCATGCTTGAACATGTAGGGCGTCCTAATTTCCCTCTGTATATGGAGGATGCGTCGGACATGCTTAAAGACGGCGGGCTGTTCCTGCTTCACTATATCAGCGATCCGTCTGAAAAAGAAACAAGTGCCTGGATCCGTAAATATATCTTCCCCGGCGGATGTCTGCCGTCCCTTCGGGAAATGGTCAGTCTCGCTTATGACTATGATATGAATGTTATCGATGTTGAAAGTTTACGGTATCATTATTATAAGACACTAATGCATTGGTACAACAATTTCCAAGGCGTTCGTGAACAGGTGGAAGCGAAACGGGGCAGCGAATTCGTACGAATGTGGGATCTTTACCTCTGCGGCTGTGCGGCAGGCTTCTACATCGGTAATATGGACTTGCATCAAATTTTGATGACAAAAGGTGTTACGAATGAATTACCGTTAACACGCTGGTATTAATTAAATGTAAAATAAGGTTAATAGAACGAAAAAGAGACCATCTGGTATGGTCTCTCTTTTAATGTGTATGAAAAAGGCCCTCATCTATTAAGTCGATGAGGGCCTTGCTCTATTATAGAGAATGTGCTCTTAATTCTTCGGCAGAATGTGTGGAAATCCAAGCCGGTGGAATATCGAATACGGTGTAGCAACCTGTGCCGCCGTGTTTAGCGAGACGATAGATCCCGCGTGCGTAGGCAACGAGTGCGGATCCGGTAAACTCAGGGTTGGAGTCGAGCTTTAAGGAGTACTCGACAACGTGACGTATGCCGTCCGTGCTTTCACCGGAGCGAAGAACAAAACCGCCATGTGGAATACCCTTATGGTCACGATCGAGTTCCTCCTGGGAGATGAAGTGAACCACGGTTTCATAGCCTACGAAATAGTTTTCCATAGTTTTGATTTCGTTTTCAATTTTTGATTTGTCCGCATCAGGGGCAGCCACTACGTAGCAGTCGCGAAGGTGCCCCTTGTATGCGTCAACCTCAGGTGTTTCACCGTTGCGGATCGCTTCGAGATATTCCTCTTTGGGGCATGTGTATTGTCGAGCATCAACGACGCCTTCGATACGGCGAATTGCATCGGAGTGGCCTTGCGATACGCCGCGGCCCCAGAATGTGTAGGACTTGCCTTTTGGCAAGATGCTTTCAGCATATACACGTTGCAGGGAGAACATACCCGGATCCCAACCGCAGGAAATCAATGTAGCCGTTTTAGCTTCTTTAGCCACCTTGTCTACATTGGCGAAGTGTTCAGGAATACGTGCGTGAGTATCGAAAGAATCGATGCAGTTGAAGTATTTGGATACCATCGGTGTCTGCTCGATAAGATCCGTTGCGCTGCCGCCGCAAAGAACCATAACATCGATTTTCCCTTTGAAGTTAGGTAGATCTTCCATTGTATAGGTCGGAACACCGGAAACAGTTTTAAGACCTCTTCGGCGAGAAAATACGCCCACCAGTTCCATGTCCGGTTGTAATTTAACAGATGCTTCTACGCCACGGCCCAAATTGCCGTAGCCGACGATGCCGATACGAATATTCATATTAGCCTCCTATATATAATTAAAGTAAATTCCATTGAATATTATAGCATAGAATGAGTGCTTTTAATAATATTCTATAGAATATTATTCGGCGATGTGTAAAGGTATAATCCTCTAATTATATTTTGCACAACTATATCGATACATAGCTCATGGTTATGGATTGAAAAGAAAACATCATATGTCCAAGAATTGACACATACACCCTCTGGGCGGATAGAATAAAAGTAGATATTTATTGTGTGTACGTTTGAGGAGGTCAGCACATGAAAAGGACTACATATATTGCCGTTATAGCGGCATTGCTTATTACGGGCGCCAGCGCAGATGTTATGGTATCGGCTACGACGATCACGAGCCATACGGACGGTAAATCCATAGGACTTAATTTGTGGGGGGAGACGAGGCACTATACGGATGATGTGACCGTAGATGTATCGGGCATGGGCGTGAACGGTACGAAATACCATAATAATGTAACGGCTATTTATGCGCTTGATGGGACGCAAGTGGCATTGGATAAAAATGTAACGATAAAGGTTAAAAATCCTGCTCCGGCTGAAAGCGGAACTCAGAGAAGACCTGATTTAGCGCATTATTATATGAGCGGTATTTATGCCGGCTATGGCGGTCTCACCAGTGACGGCAATAATGACGATACTCGCGTTACTGTAAAGGGAAATGCCGATATAGATGTGGTCGGTGTCGGTTTACAGGCAAATAAAGACGGATATATTCGCGTTCTCGGCGGTGCAGATGTTAAAACACATCCGCTAGATACTTCGGATACATATTCCGCACTTTCCGAGGAAGGTTTTGTTTACGTGAATATCGGGATGGATGGTTTACATCCGGGGAAAAATGATGTGAAGATGTACGGTAATGTAGGGTTTATTAATAAGAATTACGGCATTGAAGTGAATCCTTATAATCATGGATCTGAAATTTCTTTGGGCTTAACAACGCCTAATTCTAAATTAGTTGGCGGTGTACTTAATGAATTTGATGAAAGCAATAACAATCCATATCATGGCGGTTTAAGATTATATCTGCAGAATGGTGCTACGTGGCGCAATGAATGGTTAGGGGCGGAACGTGTATATCCGACGCAAGGTCGTCCCGATACGGCAAATTATTTGTATACAGGCAGTAAAGTGGAGCACTTTATAGGCGGTGCGGATGAGGCGAGTCGCGGTATTATTCAGCCGGTGGATGAAAGAACTATAACGATCAATAATTACAAAGGTCATGCTGTGGCGGATTATTTGAAGGGCGCTCCGGCCATGAAAAACGGGAAAGGCGACATCGTTGTCAATCATGCCGATACAGGTTCGGCTCTTACCATGCACAGTTCCTCAGGTGCTCTGAATGAATCCGGTGATTTTAAATCGGCGAATCCCAGGGATGTATTGAATCGTTTGGCCAATAAACTGGTATATGCCGGATATACTAAAGGGGAACGCAATCTGTCCACTACGGTACAGGTCGATGAAGGCATTATCAGTCCGACGGTGACGGCTAATCTTGGAACCGAAGGTTATGATGTAAACGGCAGAGCTTATGTATCTGATAAAACATCGATGACGACCCGTGAAAGTGAATTGGTTTCAGGGGCTAAAAGTGCGTTAACTTCTTCTGTTATGCAGATGAGGGCCGATACGAATGATTTGCAACGTCGTCTCGGGGATGTGCGTATCAATCCGGCTGCACATGGTGTTTGGGGCAAATATATTGGCGGTAAGTCTAAAATGACAGATGATGCCTATGTAAATCAAACGTACAACATGGCACAGGTGGGCTATGATACGCTTCATGGTGACTGGACAGTCGGTGGCGCTTTATTGTATGGCACGAGCCATAGTGATTATGCGCAAGGCTCCGGCTCAGGTAAAACGGCGGGTTTAGCTCTATATGGTGCAAAACAGTTTACCGATGGCCGTTATGTAGATGTGATTGGTAAGGTAAATCGTTTGAAAAATGACTTCACCGTTCGAAATAGTTTAAGCACTACATTAAGCGGTGATTACCATAATACAGGGGCGTCCTTGAGTGTTGAATATGGTAAACGGATTAAGAAGGACAATGGTTTTTATATCGATCCTAATGCGGAGTTGTCGTTCAGCCGTTTGTCCAGTAAAAGCTTTGATGCTCGAACTGACGCGGGCAGCAACGTACATATTGATTCTGATGGGATTAATTCCGTTATCGGCCGCGTCGGTGTAGGCATCGGTAAGGAAAATAAGAACAGCAATATCTTCCTTAAGGCTGCTTTAGCCCATGAGTTTTCCGGTAAAATGAATGCTACATACAGTATGGCCGGAGAAGCGACAACAAGGAGTGAAGTAAATTTAAAAGATACATGGCTTGATCTTGAACTCGGAGGTTCCTGGAGCGTACGTCCGAACACATATGTATACGGGACTTTCACCAAAAACTTTGGTGCTAAGGTAGATAATTCCTATCGCGTGGATGCGGGGATACGGTATAGCTTCTAATTGGTTTATGAGGATACGTTTAATTAAAAGTAATCGTCATTAATTAAAATAAGTGTCGTAAACTAAATATCGGCATTATCAAGTAAATATTAAAGTCCTAAATGATATGAAAAGACCGGGTACATCTCATTCGAATAAATGAAGATGTACCCGGTCTTTCTATGTATATAGTTATTTGTGCATTTTGAACGATGATCGGACTGTTGAATGATTATCAGAACTGTAAAGTTTTGATTCTTTCAACAGCGCGAATCGTATTTTCACGACTGCCGAAGGATGTTAAACGAAGGTAGCCTTCGCCGTGAGGTCCGAAGCCGGACCCCGGTGTAGATACGATTTGAACCTTTTCAAGCAAGATGTCGAATAATTCCCAGCTTGTCATATTTTCGGGGGTTTTAAGCCAAATATATGGTGCATCGACCCCGCCGTATACAGTGAGGCCGATAGATTCGAGGCCTTCCTTGATGATGCGGGCGTTTTCTTTGTAGTATGCAATGTTAGTGCGTGTCTGTTCGCGGCCTTCTTTTGTATAAACCGCTTCGGCGCCGCGTTGAATGATATAAGGAACCCCGTTGAATTTCGTACATTGACGGCGGTTCCACATAGGATTGAGCGCTTGACGTTCACCGGATTTAGTTTTCCCTGTTATCTCTTTCGGTACTACTGCATAGGCACAACGTGTACCGGTGAAGCCGGCCGTTTTGGAGAAGGAACGGAACTCGATAGCCACTTCACGGGCACCTTCGATTTCATAGATGGAGTGAACCGTATCATCCGTACTGATGAAAGCTTCATAGGCGGAGTCGAACATCAGGATTACATCGTTTTCTTTACACCAGTTGATCCATTCAGCTAAACGCGTGCGACTTAACACCGTGCCCGTCGGATTATTAGGGGAGCAGAGGTATACGATGTCTACGTGCTCTGTTGGAAACTCAGGAGAGAAATTATTTTCAGCGGAGGTAGGCAGGTACACAACCTTTTGGAAAATACCGTCCACCGCTTCGCCGGTGCGGCCGCCCATAACGTTGGAATCAAGATAAACCGGATATACCGGATCGGTGATGGCGATGATATTGTCTTCGCTGAATAATTCCTGGATATTACCGACATCAGATTTAGCACCGTCGGATACGAAAACTTCATCCGGAGCGATTTTGATGCCTAATGGTTTATAATCGCCGTCGATGATTGCTTGGCGAAGGAAATCATAGCCTTGTTCGGGACCATAGCCGCGGAATGTTTCCGCTTTTCCCATTTCCTGAACGGCTTTACTCATTGCATCGATTACTGCCGGTACGAGCGGCAATGTAACATCGCCGATACCGAGACGGATAATATCCGCATCCGCATGAGCCGCTTGATAATCTGCAACTTTTTTAGCGATATCGGCAAATAAATAAGAACCTTGTAGGTTTAAATAGTTTTCATTAATATTGGCCATGAGGACTCCTTTTCTGTGATTGGAATTTTATATCATGTATAGTTTATATAGTAAATTATATAGAATAATGGTGCAATAGTTTTCTATAGAATCTTGCGTAGTTTTTGCTACGCTTTTTATTATATTCTTAGCTTTGGTATAATGAGGATGTATAGTTATTAAATTGTGGTTCTGTGTGCATATGAAAGTGGTGACTTTATGCTGACGATTAGCAATAAAGGATGGCTTTTTATTTCTATATTAAGTGCCTTAATGGCGTTTACATCATTATCTACGGATATTTATTTGCCTGCTATGCCTGCAATGGGGCGAGATCTCAATGGTGATGCGGAGCTTACGTTGACCGGTTTCTTAATAGGTTTTGCGTTGGCACAGCTTTTCTGGGGCGCCGTTAGTGATAAAATTGGGCGTAAGAAGCCTCTTATAATTGGGATAGTTTTATTCATTATCGGTTCTGTAGGATGTGCATTGAGTTCATCCATGATGGAGTTACTTGCTTGGCGAGTATTCCAGGCGTTTGGTGCTTGTGTAGGACCTATGTTATCTCGGGCCATGATTCGAGATCTCTATGGTCGGACCGAGGCGGCTAAGATGTTGTCGACCCTTGCCATTGTCATGGCGATTGCGCCTATTGTGGGGCCGATGCTGGCGGGGCATTTGCTTTTGTGGTATACATGGCATGCCATATTCTGGCTATTGGTCGGAATCGGTATAGTGATGCTCGTGGCGGTGGCTGTATTGCCTGAAACACATCCCCGGGAGAAACGCAGCAAGCGTTCTATCAGCCATACATATATAAATTATTGGATTTTATTACGCAATAAGGGATTTATGAAATATACACTCTGTGTGAGTTCATTTTATATTGCCATTTATGCGTTTTTAACAGGCTCTCCATACGTATATATTGACGTATATCAAGTTCCGACCGAATATTTCGGATATCTGTTTGCTGTTAATATTATCGGTGTTATGTTGTTGAGCGCCATCAATCGCCGTATCGTCAGTGCTATACGCCTCGATCGATTATTGCGGTATGCGACTCTGTTTGCCGCTTTTTGCGTATCGATTGTGATGGGATTGATGTTTTTAGGATATCATTCGCTGTGGTTAATCGTTATCGGTTGTTTTTTATTTTTCTCCATGAATGGGATTATCGCAGCGGTTACGAATGCATTGGCATTAGATCGTGCCGGCAAAATGGCCGGATCGGGGGCTGCTTTATTGGGGGCTATGCAATATGGCAGCGGTATCGTATCATCTTTGATGTTGACCTTCCTGCCGAACGATTCGGCATATCCGATGATGGGAATCATCGCTATATTTGTTATTCTCTGTGCTGTAATAGCTTATCCGGAGGATGAACGATACAATAGAATATAATTTTTATGAAAGCAGGGGCTATAAATAAACTGCCTCCAAGAATTGGATACATTTTTGGGAGATGCAGTTTAAAATGTGTCCTTGCTTTCATTATATATTTAGGTTATAATAGTAAGGCTTATTGATGGTAAGCACTTCCTACCCCTATGTGTCGATAGGGGCATTAGTCCGAAAGAGGAGGTGATTTTGTATGAACAAATACGAAGTCATGTTTATTGTGAAACCAGCTGAAGAGGAAGCAACTAACGCTGTTATTGAAAAAGTAGAAGCTTTAATTGCTCGTGTAGGCGGCACAGTAGAAAAGGTAGATCGTTGGGGCAAGAAACGTCTTGCTTACGCGGTGAAGAAATTCACTGACGGTTTTTATGTATTGATTAACTTTGAAGCAGATCCTGCTGAAATCAAAGAAATCGATCGTGTAATAAAAATCAACGATGAAGTCCTAAGACATTTAATTGTAAAACACGACGCATAATTAAAGCCTGGAGGAAAACATGAACTCTGTACAAATTCTAGGTAATTTAGCTCGTGACCCTGAAGTCCGTTATACCAAAACAGGTCGTGCGGTGGCAACTTTCACAGTGGCTGCAACGAATACCTATATTGATTCCACAACGAATGAGACGAAAGAACAGACTGCTTTCATCAACTGCGTTGCGTGGGGTAAACTTGGTGAAGCGGCAGGTAATCTTCGTAAAGGCAACCGTTGCTTTGTAGAAGGTCGCTTGCAGACTCGTTCCTATGAGACTCAGGATGGTCAAAAGCGGTACGTTACCGAAGTGGTAGCGAACTTTGTGGGCCAATCCCTTGATATGAATACTAATTCTTTCGATGGTGGGTCCAATTTTG
The DNA here is from genome assembly GCF_900187285.1 of Veillonella rodentium. Classification (NCBI taxonomy): domain Bacteria; kingdom Bacillati; phylum Bacillota; class Negativicutes; order Veillonellales; family Veillonellaceae; genus Veillonella; species Veillonella rodentium. The sequence goes on from NZ_LT906470.1 coordinate 422,763, forward strand.
ATAGTTTCAGTACAGGCGGCGATGACGAAAACATCCCGTTCTAGTGTCAGGGACTCCTACTAATTCGAAAAGGAGGATTCGCAATGAGAAGAGATAGAGGCAGAAAGCCAAGAAGAAAAGTATGCGTTTTCTGTGCAGACCATATCGATCAAATCGACTATAAAGATGTTGCTAAACTTCGTCGTTTTACGACTGAACGCGGTAAAATCTTACCTCGTCGTATTTCCGGTACTTGCGCAAAACATCAACGCAAATTGACTACATCTATCAAACGTGCACGTGCAATCGCTTTATTGCCATTCACTGCTGAATAATTGATGAATCAAGGCGGTACAACCAATCGGTTGTACCGCTTTTTTTACGCCTGATAGGTATAAGTAATCATCAGTTACACCAAGTACGTAAATATAAATGTAAAATTATCTAGAAATAATAAACTGCTTGATAGCCTGTTGCTATAACTGTAATGCATAGTATATATACCGTTTCTTTATTTGCCGAAAAGTGCATGATATATGAATGTAATAAATATTCAATATTGTCGATGTGAATATATAGAGATCGTTTTTATAGAATTAGATGAATTATGGTATTTAATATGATTAATCTGTATAAAGAGATTTCACCTAAAATGCATAGAATATTAGAATTATGCATTAAATTCATATTATAATACAAATATATAGAATGCTGTAAAGTTCAGTAAAAAGGTGGTGAGTATGTGGGATTTTTGAAAAAAGATATATCCCGGCGCCAATTTATTGGTGGCGCTTTAGCTTTAGCCGCAGCTTCCGCAGTACCCTCGTTTATACGCGGTGCGTATAAACCGACACAGACTGATTCACTTCAAGTGTGGACCTGTGGAGGGCTGTCGGAGGCTTTTTTAGATTTAAATCAAGTCTATACGATGCATACCGGACATAATATTCAGTACACAGGTGCTTTTGCGGGGGCAATCGGTAAATCCCTGATGGCCGGAAAGAGTCGCACCGAGATTTTTGGCGCTCGCGGTTTAGAATTGGCGAAAACTATGCGCAAGAAGGGTGTAAGTATCGCCTTTGAACCGCTATGTTTTACAGACTATGTTATCGTGACACCGAAAGGAAATCCTGCGGGGATAAGAGATTTGCAGGATATGGCTGAGCCGGGTGTCCGGATCATGTTGCCGCTGGGAGCATCACCGCCCGGCAGTGCTTCCGTAAAGGGGATTATGAAATTATCCGGCTTGACAGAGGGAATTATGAAAAACATGGTATCTGAAAATGCCTGTGTTATCTCTATGATGTGCGACCTTATAGAGGGGAAAGGGGACGTATCCATTATTGAAAAACGGCTCACTACACATGACCGTTTTAAGGATCGCATCGAATATTTCCCGATATCACCACAATTCGTGCCGCCGGCACCGTTGACTTTCACCATTAACACGATGAAATATGTGCAGGATCGTGCATTAGCATCGGATTATATTGAGTTTACACGCTCCAGGGAAGGGCAACAAATCCTTGAAAACCACGGGTTTACATCCGTTCATAGTGCGAGAGGTCTCGATTTGATAGAAAGGTTCGGTGTAAAAGATGTGTAATCAATGTCATGCATCCACAAGCTGTACTGCTCAATCCGAAAATGCCTGTGCATCCAGATCAGTAAAAAAACTATCCATATGGCGCCGTATCGTGCAGTTTATATTTCTTTTTATTATGGGCAAATGGGTGTATTACGGAGTGTTCCGCTGTCCTTATATCGTGCCTTTCGTCAACTGTGAAAGCTGCTCCATGATTACCTGCTGGGGGCGAATTACCGCGTATTTCTATGCATGGTGGATTATCATCCCGATTATGGCAGTCCTCTTTGGCCGTGCTTTTTGCAGTTGGTTCTGTCCAAGTGGATGGGTAAATCAAATGCTGGGGAAACTTTCAATAAGCAAATGGAAAAATCGAAAGTCCTATATGCGTTTATTCCAGCTGGGGATGGTGATTATGGTTGTATTAGGCGCTATCGTATATTTCAAATACGGCAATCCCCGCATTATGATACCGATACGGACGAGTGATGAATATTTTAATGCAGTCATTTTATCTATGCAGTTCTCAGAATGGTATTGGGCTGCCCGTACCATTACGGTGGTATCCATTATCGCCGCATCCCTTATTATTGCTAATGTATGGTGCAGATTTGTATGTCCTGTAGGGGGCATCATGGAACTGATTCGTAAGATTTCTATCTTCAGAGTCTATAAAACCGATGCTTGTGATAACTGTGATGCGTGCCTGCGCATCTGTGAAATGGGAACTCGCCCCGATGAAATGAACTGTACTAACTGTGGTGATTGTTTGCATGTATGTCATAAGAATGCCATTAAGTTCGGACGGAAAGGTTGAGTATGAAAGAGATTCAAGGACAAAGTTTCCTGCAAAATCATCCGTGTTACAACAAGGATGCCGCGGCCAACTGGGGACGATTACATTTGCCGGTAGCACCGAATTGTAACATTCGATGTAATTATTGTAATCGCATGTACGATTGTGCCAATGAAAATCGTCCGGGCGTGACACAACATATATATACGCCTCAAGAGGCTGTATCTTTTGTGCGGAAGGTATTTGATGCGCGTCGAGATATTTCCGTTGTCGGTATTGCTGGACCCGGAGATCCCATGTGTGATGCGGATAAGACCCTCGAAACATTTCGTCTCGTGAAACGTGAAATCCCTCATGTGATGTTGTGTTTATCCAGTAATGGTCTTGCCGTTCCGGATTATATTGACGCTATTCATGATTTAGGAATTACTCATGTGACGATTACGGTAAATGCTATCGACCCAGTCGTGGCGAGCCATATGTATTCCATGGTGTGCTATGATGATACGATTTATAGAGGTATCGAGGGGGCTCGTATTTTATTGGAACGTCAGGCTGAAAGTATCAGAAAATTAAAGGAACGAAATATTATCGTCAAAATTAATACGGTGGTTGTACCGGAAGTCAACATGGATCATGTACCGGCTATCGCTAAACAGGCGGAAGAGTGGGGTGTCGACTTGATGAATTGTATCGCCATGATTCCCGTACATGATACATTCTTTGCGAATCATCGGAGCCCGACGAAGAATGAAATTGACAATATACGCCGGTTCATTCGACGCTATGTGCCTCAGATGACACATTGCAATCGGTGCCGTGCCGATGCAATCGGACGACTATGCGAGGCATAGGGCAAATCATATATTCTCGTGTAAAATGTACCCACTATAAATGAAATGTTTTGGACGAAAAAAAGGCTATATATAATATATAACCTTTAGATTATTTAAGTATTCGTAATTATGCGCAGTGCGGACAGTGTTTTTGCTACATCTTCCTGGGTATTGGCATAGCCGAAGGAGAAACGCACGGTTCCTTTGGGATAGGTTCCCAATGTTTTGTGCGCTCGCGGTGCACAATGAAGCCCCACACGAGTCATGATGTGATGGATTGATTCGAGCTCGTAGGCTACGGTGGCCGGATCCATATTGTCTACGGTGATTGACACGACGGCTGTCCTGTCCTGTGTATCCTGTTTACCGATGATATGAATGCCCTTTATCGCTTGTAATCCTGCGAGAAATGTTTTGGTTAGAGCCATTTCATGGTTGTGAATTGATTCTATTCCTCGAGACTCTATAAATCTAAGTCCTTCGTTGAGGCCGATAATGCCGGGTAAGTTCAACGTGCCCGCTTCAAAGGCGTCAGGCATCGTGGTCGGCATGGTTTCCAAGTGCGAAAAACTGCCGGTACCGCCCGCTATAAGTGCGATGAGTTGATTTGCCATATCTTTTGTCATTACAATACCGCCGACACCTTGCGGACCGAGTAATCCTTTATGTCCTGTAAAACAGAGTGCGTCAATGTGTGATGCTTTCACATCGATAGGCAGTGTGCCCGCTGTCTGAGCACTATCGACGATGAAATGTAAATTATGGCGTTTGCATATTTCGCTGATTTCCGCAATAGGTTGTACGGTGCCGCATACATTAGAGGCGTGATTGATGATGATAGCCACTGTTTTGGGCTGAATGAGATTCTGTATTGCAGGGAGGTCGATAGATCCTGTTGTATCGCAAGGAATGACATCAAATGTGATGCCATCTGCAAGCAATTGGGTCAGCGGCCTCATAACGGCATTATGTTCCATCGAGCTGACGAGTACATGGTCCCCCTGCTTGAGCAGCCCCTTAATGACCATGTTGAGGCCCATCGTAACATTCTGTGTAAAGATAACATGGGACGGATCGCAGCCGTTGAATAGATGATGCAGACGTTCGCGTGTCGTATAGATGATATCTTCTACATCATAAGCGAGAGTGTAGGAGCCTCGGTTGATATTAATTCCCCGGTTTGTAATATAGTTTGCCATAGCGTTCGCTACGGTCGGCGCTTTGGGAAATGTCGTACAGGCATTGTCCAGATAAATATAGTTCATAGGCAATCTCCATGAATGATAATGTATATTTATGGTTATTATATCATGCTTATATATTTTTATTCGGGTGGATTCATATAGTTTGGTTTTGTTGTATAGGTAAGCGGAAAGGAGTTTATTATGAAAGGGTTTCATGAGAAACGGACGTTGATTATTTCAGGTCTTATTATCGGGGCCATTGCAGGCTTTCTGGTGTTGGCAGGTAATCCTGCTAATATGGGGTTTTGTATCGCCTGCTTTATTCGTGATACCGTTGGTAGTCTTGGGCTGCACCGGGCTGCACCGGTACAGTATATTCGCCCTGAAGTCATCGGGCTTATATTAGGCGCTTATGCATTATCCATTATTCGGGGGGAACATCAGAGCAAGGGAGGTTCGTCGCCTATCATTCGATTTATTCTCGGCTTTTTTGTCATGATCGGTTCCTTAATGTTTCTCGGGTGTCCTCTTCGCATGATTTTGCGCCTGGGCGGAGGCGATTTAAATGTTATTTTCGGTATTCTCGGCTTTGCCGGAGGTGTCGGTATCGGAACGATTTTCTTAAAGCGCGGATATTCATTGCAACGTACCTATGCGTTGAGTAAACTGGAATCAGCCATGATGCCTGCCATTCAAGTGGCTTTGCTGATTCTCCTTGTGGCTGCACCGGCATTTATCCTCTTTAGTCAAAAAGGTCCCGGCTCAATGCATGCACCTTGGTTTATTTCCTTGGTCGCAGGTCTGGTTGTAGGCGGCCTTGCTCAATTAAGCCGACTTTGCACCGTTGGTGGCTTCCGTGATTTGTTCTTGTTCAAAAAATCTATTCTTATCTTTGGTTATTTAGCTGTTCTCATTGGTGTATTCGTTGTAAATATCAGCTTTGGTAATTTCCATCTCGGCTTTGAAAACCAACCGATTGCACATACAGATGGATTGTGGAACTTCCTGGGTATGGCGCTTGCAGGTTTCTGCAGTGTATTGCTTGGCGGTTGTCCGTTGCGTCAACTTATCATGACTGGTGAAGGTAATTCCGATTCCGCTGTTACAGTACTTGGCCTTGCGGCAGGGGCTGCATTTGCACATAATTTTGGCCTTGCCGCATCCGGTGCAGGGCCTACATTGAATGGTCAGATTGCTGTAGGTGTTGGATTTATAGTAGCACTCATCATTGCTATATTTAATACAAAACGCGCTGATGCTTAGATTGTAGCAGTTTGGACTTTATGTGATATGATTAATGTATAGTTGATATTTGTAATCTATAATTCCATTTGTTAAATTACCTAGAATTGAGTATCTATGAAATATATTGCTACTTTTTATTCCCATTTCGGTGCGATTCGATTTAAACGTGAGGCCCCTGAGGGGGTAACCGATATAGAACTGCGTCCTGTACCGCGCGATCTGAGTTCGTCCTGTGGAACCAGTGCCTCCTTTGATGCTGGTGAAAGTTTTACGTTTACAGATGATCCGACCGGTGAGATTGAACAAATCGTTGCTATAATGGATGGGGGATATAGAACTATATTTGAAAGTCCTAATAAATAGAGTTAATTGTTTATTAGGGTCTGTTAATTTAAGCGGTTCTATAATTATTATGTACTGCAAAAAGAGGAGTTATCCGCTGGATAGCTCCTCTTTGTTATATAGCTCTATATTTTTTAGGTGGTTCACCATTTTCGGTGGCTTCTTTATCGGCGCGCCATTTGCGTTCGAAATATTTATGATACTCAAGTGGAATATCATCAGGGGTTGCTGTTTCATAAAAGCTGCAAGTGCCTCGACGTTGTGCTTCTTCATAGAACCATGTTTTAAACTCTAGCATAGATAAGCGAGCTTGTAGGTGCTCAATTTCTGCTAGCACACGATCTCGTTGATTTCTAATAATAGATAATCGATCGTTGATACGGATATCGCCTTCAACGCAGCAGTCGATAAAATGTTTGATTTCTTTTATAGGCATACCCGTACGTTTCATACATTCGATTAACTCCAGCCAATCCATATCTTCTTCGCGGAATATACGGATACCTCCGTTAGAACGTTCTACAAAGGGCAATAAGCCCTCCTTGTCGTAATAACGCAAAGCAGAAGGTGCTATATTCAGTTTTTTTGCAATTTCGCCAACAGTATATGTCATTGAACCTCCTAATATATATTTCATTTATAGATGGATATAAAAATTGTAAATGTAGGGTGTATTGACTTAAACCTAACTTTAAGTTCTATACTTAGTACATACTTGAAGTAAAGTATAGCACGGTTAATAATACAAAACAAATAGAAAGGAAACGTATGAATTTAATTGATGTAAAATCCCCAGCCGATTTAAAAGGTTTATCTATTTCTGAATTAACAGACTTAACAGCACAAGCTCGTCAAGCTCTTATGACAAAGGTATCTGAACATGGCGGTCATTTTGGCCCTCCTATGGGGGCAGCTGAAATGATTATGGCCTTGCATTATGTATTTAATTCTCCTGTAGATAAAATCGTATATGATGTATCCCATCAATCGTATGTACATAAAATGGTTACAGGACGTGCCTTAGCATTTTTAGATCACGACCATTATGATGATGTAACAGGCTATACGGACCCAACTGAAAGTGACCATGATTTCTTTAACATTGGTCATACCTCAACATCTATCTCTTTGGCATCTGGCTTAGCTACTGCTCGAAATTTAAAGGGTGACTCTGAAAATATTATTGCCATCATTGGTGATGGTTCCTTATCCGGTGGGGAAGCTTTTGAAGGTCTTGATTATGCCGCAACATTAAACAGTAATATGATTATTATCGTAAACGATAATGATCAATCCATTGCAGAAAACCATGGTGGTTTGTATGGTGGCCTTCGCGAATTGCGTGAGTCTAATGGTGAAAGTTCTAACAATATCTTTAAGGCTCTAGGTCTAGATTATCGTTTTGTAGCAGATGGTAATGATTTAGAGACACTGATTCATGTGTTTAAGGATGTAAAAGATATTGACCATCCAATCGTTTTACATATCGTTACCCAAAAAGGTAAGGGATATGCTATTGCAGAACAAAATAAAGAAGCTTTCCATTGGACCATGCCGTTTAATCTTGAAACAGGTAAACCTGAACACGTTGATAACGGACCATCTTATGCGGGGGTTATCGCCGATTATTTGATGGAACAAATTAAGGCTGATCCTACTGTTGTGGCAATTAATGCGGGTACTCCAGGCGGTTTTTGCTTTGTTTCGGACTGGCGTAAAGAGGCAGGAAAGCAATATGTTGATGTCGGTATTGCGGAAGAACATGCTGTCGCGATGAGTTCCGGTATTGCGAAAAATGGAGGGAAACCTGTATTTAACGTATACAGTACGTTTTTACAACGCACGTATGACCAGTTAGTGCAGGATCTTTGTGTTAATAATAATAGTGCGGTTATTATAAATCATATGGCTTCCGTATATGGTATGAATGATGTGACTCATTTAGGATTTTTTGATATTCCGATGCTTACGAGTATCCCGAATCTTGTATATTTGGCACCGACGAATAAGGAGGAATTGTTAGCAATGACTGCTTATGCGGTTCATCAGAATGAGCATCCTGTAGCCATTCGCGTTCCTGTAGGTGAGTTTGTGTCGACTGGTGTGGCTGATATGACTGATTATAGCGTATTAAATAAATCTGAAGTCACTCGTCGTGGTGAAGGTATTGCTTTGTTAGGCTTAGGTAATTTCTACCATCCAGCTAATCAAGTTGCTGATGAATTGGCTAAAGAAGGTATTAATGCAACCGTGGTAAATCCTAAATTTGCGTCCGGTATTGATGAAGATTTGTTAGAAGAATTAAAAGAGAATCATTCTGTTGTATTTACTTTAGAAGACGGCGTTGTAGAAGGTGGTTGGGGGCAGCGTGTAGCCAGCTTTTACGGGCCTTCTGCAATGCGTGTGAAAAATTACGGCATTGCTAAAGAATTTCATGATCGTTACGATGCATCTGAACTTTTACGGGAAAATGGGGTGTCGGTTGAACAGATTACAGCTGATGCAAAACGGATGTTGCAATAAAATTTAATGATATTAATCTTAAGGCTTATCAATAATATTGATTTATCAAAATTATACAAATAATTATAGTTGCGGAGTTTTCGAATGTTAAGAATTGGTAATGGTTTTTAAAATGCTGTAAGTCCGCATAAAGATTGATTTGATGACAGTTCTCGATTGTTATTAAATTTATAGTTTTGTTATAATTGTTAAAAATTTATAGTTTTTTTGGAACTGGGACTATAAAAATTAGATGAAGTATTATATAATAATACCTACAGTATGTATTATAGTAAGAATAATTGTTGTTAATGTATGTAACTACAGTATTATTGCTTGATAAATCTATATAACATTAATGGTAAGGGAGATTGCAGGACGTTGAAACGAGTATTAACCTTAACATTAGCCTTGGCTATCGTTGCCGGTGGCTATATGTTCGAGGCTAATGGGGCGGGTGAGCAGGTATCGAAGCAGGCACCGCCTATCTCAGAAATAAATACATATACACCGAAAGAGCTTAATGCAAGACAAAAGGATTTGGTGTTGATTGGTCGGTATACGGCAAATGGGGATCAAGCTTCTTTGAAACAAACTATTACATCTGCTATAGAAAGCGGTACATTGACACCTCAAGAGGTGAGCATTGCAATTCGTCAATTGTATTCCGCTGCGGGGTTGAAACAGATGAATACAGCTCTTGCCACCTTTGCGGAATTGCGTGAAGAACGCCCTGAATTTGGGGATGATTATGAAAAATTGGTGCCGAAGCGTACAGGATTGGGTGCCCTTTTGGGGAATGGCACCACTGTAGCGGGGACACTGGAAAAAACTAAAAACGATGAGGATAAGGATGCAGTGCAGTATAATACGTTCCGCATGAAAAAACCGAAACCTCAGAACCGCAATCGCTCCCGTTTAGGTAAATTAGATCGTGAACTGGTAGCGGCTGCAGCATTGGGAACCCGCGTTGGTAAAAACAATTTATTTACCACTGCTGAGAAGAGTCTATCTGAATTAGGGCTTAGCAAGTATCAAATAGAAAATCTTGAAAGCATGATTTTTAACTAGTCTTAGACCTGCTTCTACGGAAGCAGGTCTTTTTGTGCTTAGAATAGGATTGACGTTTATATCCCCCTTTTCTATAATTAAAAAGATAGGTATATGACCTACTTAAATAGATATAAACGATGTAAATAAACGTAAGGAGATAACATGCGCCTTCGAAGAAAACCGTGGATTGATGAGGCTATCCACGAATATGATTCTCATATTATTTTGTCCGGACAGGCGGATCATAAAGGAAAGTGGCGAAACCTCTTTTCACATCCTGAACGGCCTCTCTATATGGAACTTGGAACGGGAAAAGGTCGCTTTATCGCAGGCATGTCAGAGGCTTATCCGGATGCGAATTTTGTGGGCTTTGAGGTACAAATCGGCGTTATTTATTATGCGGCACGAAAAATTTTTGAAGCTAAGCGGGATAATGCGAAAGTATCTTTGTTTGATATTGCCGGTATTGAAGATATTGTAGCACCGGGCGAGGTAGACAGATTTTACATTAACTTCTGTGACCCATGGCCTAAGGCGAAACACGCAAAACGTCGACTCACATATCATACGTTCCTGGATCGATATGCGCGCCTTTTAAAAGACGGCGGAGAGGTGCATTTTAAGACGGATAATGAAGGCTTGTTTATGTTTTCCCTTGAGGAATTCAAGGCCTGCGGCTGGGAACTTAAAAATGTAACCTATGATTTGCATAGTACCGACTTACCGAATGTAAAAACTGAGTACGAAGAGAAATTCAGTGCAAAAGGGCAGCCGATTTTCCGTTTGGAAGCGATTAAACCGAAAGTCATAAAGGAGGTTTAATATGGAATCTCCAAATAAAGGCATCAGTCGTTGGGGGACGCTTTTCAAAAATGACCTGCAAGGCATGTTATTGCCTATATTGATTATTACGATTATAGGTAGTATTAATATTTTTAGTGCCACCTATATCAGCTCTATTTCCGATAATACGGGGCTGCTAGGATATTTTCCAAGACATCTTGCATATCTGATTTTATCTATAATAATGGGGATTCTTTTGTATCGTTATGATTATAGACGATTGCAGAAGCAACATATTCTGCAACGAATCATGGTGATTACGGCTATCAGTCTGATCATTGTTTTTGCGATGGGGACCGTTATCAATGGCGCTCGACGTTGGATTGTCATAGGGCCTATATCCATTCAGCCGTCGGAGTTTGCTAAACTGGCGGCCATCATATGGACATCGGCAAAATTGAGTACGATGAAGTGGAAACGCCCCAGATTTAAATCCCCTCTTCCTGATGTAGGCGGTTATTTAATCGAGCGATTGCGTTATATGCTGCCGACATTGGGGTGGCCGATCATTTTTGGCTTGTTGACGATTCTTCAACCTGATATGGGTACAATGGTACTCATTCTAGGGTTTTCTTTTATCTTGATTTACTTAGCCGGATTTGACGGGAAGTTCTTTGGCGGTGCTTTTGTAGTAGCGGCTTTCCTTGGATTTTTATTAGCGCGATCTTCGCCGTACCGTTGGGAGCGTATACAATCCTGGTTTGATCCGTGGCCTCATGCTCAGGATATGGGCTATCAGACGGTACAGGGCTTGTTGGCTGTCGGCTCCGGAGGCCTTTTCGGTGAAGGCTTCATGCAAGGTACGTCTAAGTATTTTTATCTGCCCGAAGCGCATACGGACTTTGCGTTTGCCGTGTGGGCTCAAGAGATGGGCTTTGCCGGTGCCGTATTTGTAGTTTTACTGGTAGCCGTTTTCACATATTTTGGATTCCGCATTGCTAACAAATCGCGCGATACATTCGGCAAATGGTTAGCGATGGGGATTACATTGCTCATCAGTGGTCAGGCATTCTTTAATATTGCCATGGTCTGTGGGATCATGCCTGTTACGGGGGTACCGTTGCCGTTTGTCAGCTATGGCGGTTCATCTTTATTGATGAATTTTATGGCTGTCGGGATTTTGGCCAGCATCGGACGCCGTAATGTGGAAGGCGTGAAACAGGTCGGTACACCGGATGCATTACCGTCATTGCGGGAGGAAACGCAGAGCCGCTTCAGACCGCGAACGGTGAAAAATTCAGGGGAAACAGCGTTTCCGGGACCTTTTAAACCGAACGAAAGTCGTAAGCGACCTGTTCGGACCCGCAAGCGTCCTGATGGTCGTTAATATATAGTGTTATATAACATGTTGTGTATAGACTGAGTGATATGATTTAATCTGTCGCTTATTTTTAAAATCAATCCAGTTCCTGTTGTTGTGTGAGGAAAAACGATGAACGATTACATTGATATTCAAGAACGCCCGTCCTGGGGGAAAATGTTACTCCTTAGCTTTCAACATTTATTTGCCATGTTTGGTTCTACCGTGCTTGTTCCGTATTTACTGAAAGTAGATCCGGCAACGGCGCTGTTTATGAACGGCATCGGTACATTATTATACCTGTTCGTGTGTAAAGGACGTATCCCCGCATACCTCGGCTCCAGCTTTGCGTTTATTGCGCCTGTAGGCGCCGTATTAGCGGCGGGATTAGGCTATGAAGCGGCGAAGGGTGCCTTTGTTGTATTCGGTCTGTCCTTTGTGATTTTGTCCTTTCTGGTCAGATATATCGGAACGCGTTGGATTGATAAGCTTTTTCCACCGGCTGCGATGGGGGCCATCGTTGCTATCATCGGCCTCGAACTGGCACCGGTTGCCATGGGAATGTCCGGCCTCATCGGAGATCAGAACCTCGGGATGAGTCATAGTCAAGCCATCATCGTTTCTATGTTCTCATTGGTTGTAACATTGCTCGGTACGGTTGTGTTCAGAGGGTTTCTTGCGGTCATTCCGGTTCTTATCGGTGTTGTGGCCGGATATATTCTGTCCGCCTTTATGGGTGTTGTGAATTTTTCCGGCGTAGAGGCGGCACCATGGTTCTCGTTGCCGCAGTTCTACGGTATGCCTGTCTTTGATATCAATGCGATTATCATGATTATGCCGGCACTTTTCGTTGTATTTGCGGAACATGTAGGCCATCTGGTGGTTACCAGTAACATTGTAGGAAAGGACTTGATGAAGGAACCGGGTTTGCAACGGTCTTTGTTGGGTGACGGCTTAGCTAACATCTTATCCGGCTTTTTCGGTGCCACTCCGAATACGACATACGGTGAAAATATTGGGGTTCTCGCTATTACTCGATGCTTCAGCGTCTGGGTGATAGGCGGCGCGGCCGTATTGGCGATGATTGTTTCCTTCGTAGGTAAGGTGGCTGCCTTAATTCATGCGATTCCGGTACCGGTTATGGGCGGCGTATCGATTCTGCTATTCGGCATTATCGCCGCATCCGGATTGCGCATGCTCGTTGAGCGCAAGGTGGATTATACGAATCCCGTTAATATGATTCTTACATCCGTTATTCTCGTCGTAGGTCTTAGCGGTGCGGAACTCGTTGTGGGACCGATTGTGCTGAAAGGTATGGGCCTTGCTACAGTGGTAGGTATGGCGATGAGTATCATCTTATTGATTTTGCAGAAAACGGGTATCGGTAACGATCAGCTTAAGAAAACTGATGTATAAAAATTGTTTTTAAACATAATTTGATGCACAATCAATATAACAGAACAATGTATTATAAATATAATTAAACATTGAATGTACAGTATATCGATAAATTAATATCTATGTGCGACAAAACGACTGCTTTTATCATATGTATGATGGTGAAAGCAGTCGTTTTTTATTTGTAAATTATCGTTCGTATTGTATAATAGACATATAAGTTGCGTAAAATTAATTAAAGAGAGGAGGCTCTATGGAGTTTTTAATATGGATAGTCATAGGGATAGCTCTGATGGCTGTAGAATTGGTCGTACCCGGCGGGATTTTAGGAATCATCGGATATTGTTTCTTCCTGTGGGGTGTTTATGTGGCACTAGGGGAAGGAACGACAGCACTCTATGCAGTATTGGCATTGACCGCACTTTTAATTGTATTATTAGTGGTATTTTTTAATCATTTCGAAAAAACTTGGCTCGGTCGGCTCTTTACTTTGGGGCAGAGGTCGACCGCAAAAGCCGGTTATATATCTAATGATGTACAGGCCGATTTAGTCGGTAAGACCGGTGTGGCGCACACTACATTACGCCCTGCAGGAATTGCAAAAATCGATGATACCTTGGTGGATGTCGTTACCGAGGGGGACTTTATCGATGAGGGCACACCTATTGTGGTGCTTCGTGTAGTGGGAGGACGGAATATTGTAAGAAAACAGGGATGATATTTAAAAGATCTTCTGTTTGTTTTATTAGTGAAATTTTTTATTAGTAAATTATTATCTAATATTCGCTAAATTCGCTAAAAATTTAGGTTAAAAAAATTTCAGGCTGTTTTATGATTTTATGGAGGTAATTATGGATATAGGTATTTTAATTTTGATTCCCATTCTGATCATTGGGATTATGGTATTTTTATATGTAGTTCCGTTGGGACTATGGGTGTCCGCACTCGCAGCGGGCGTTAATGTAGGTATTTTTACCCTTGTAGGGATGCGGTTGCGTCGCGTTAATCCATCTCAGATCGTAATGCCTCTCATCAAGGCGAACAAAGCCGGTCTGGATGTGAATGTAAACCAACTGGAAGCACATTACCTTGCAGGCGGTGATGTTGACCGTGTTGTAGATGCGTTGATCGCCGCTGAACGTGCATCAATCCCATTGACCTTTGAACGTTCCGCCGCTATCGATCTCGCCGGCCGTGATGTGTTGGAAGCCGTTCAGATGTCCGTTAATCCTAAGGTTATCGAAACGCCGATTATTTCCGCAGTGGCGAAAAACGGTATCGAATTGAAAGTTCGCGCTCGTGTAACGGTGCGTGCTAATATCGACCGCCTTGTTGGCGGTGCCGGTGAAGCTACGATTATCGCCCGTGTAGGTGAAGGTATCGTAACTACGGTAGGTTCCTCTGAAGAACATACGGATGTTTTGGAAAATCCGGATCACATCTCACGTACCGTATTGGGTAAAGGTCTTGATGCGGGTACCGCATTTGAAATCTTGTCCATCGATATTGCGGACGTGGACGTAGGACGTAATATCGGTGCTCAGTTACAAACTGATCAGGCTGAAGCCGATAAGAAAATCGCTCAGGCCCGCGCCGAAGAACGCCGTGCTATGGCGGTTGCTACAGAGCAGGAAATGCGTGCTAAAACACAAGACATGCAGGCTAAGGTTGTGGAAGCGCAGGCAGAGGTGCCAAGAGCATTGGCGGAAGCTTTCAGAAACGGCAATTTAGGTGTTATGGATTACTATAATATGAATAATATTATCGCCGATACTAAAATGCGTGAAAATTTAGCGGATGGTGAATAGGAGCGGTTATGGACTCTATCTTGTCTACAGTGCTATCGATTTTTGAGCATAACCCGGTATTTGCGCTTATGATTATCGGATATGTCTTATTTTCCTTTTTGAAGAATTCAAAATCTAAGAATTCTCAGGACTCTGATGAAGAAGCGTACACTTCGTATTCAAACTCTGAAGAGATGACGTGGGAGGATATGGAAAAAGAGTACGGCATTTCTATAGAGCGCAAGGTAGCCCCCTCAGAACTTGATGTGGAGAGGCCGGTTGAACGTGCTGCCGAAGAGCAGGCGACTTCCTTTAAAACAACAACTCAGGAGCCTGAAACTATAGAATCACAGAAAACGGTTGCAAAGCCTGTGCAAGATAAGCCTACAGGCTCATCAAATCCTATAGGAGCAGCTACAGGAACTGCTGGAGGATCCGTCGAGGGTCCTACATTGCAGGAGCGCTTGGCGGCCTTTAAGCGTGATAAAACAGGAAAAATAGGTGAAGTTCTGGCTGATAATATAGGCGTGACTGCATCATCAATAACAAAGCCGAAGGTTAATAAAAAGCATCTCTCTGTAAGAGAGGGAATGAAATGGTCTTTCATTTTAGGAAAACCGAAAGCTCTTGAACGCAGATATCGCTGATTTTATCGCGGCTTAGGGTTATTATATAATTACATATTTAAAGAGGTTCCTATTGGTCACCCCTGTGACTGATGGGAACCTCTTATTTATTGTATTTTAGGTGTATAGCTTTCATAATACAGGGGAGAGGAGTTCGTTTATGAGAGAAGGTGTTTTTATGTATCGAAATGTGCGTGTCATTCCGAGCCGGTTATTATATGAATTGTATGTAGAGAAGAAATGGAGCCTGAGAGATGTGGCGGAATACTTTCAGTGTAGCGTAGATACGATTGAACGTCGCATGAAGGCGTATCAGATTCCTCGGCGGCCTCTGAAAAAAGAAATCAATATGAGACATGTTCAATCCCTGTATGAAACAGGGCGGTGGTCTCTCTCTGCCTTGGCGAAACGGTATGGCGTGTCGGTCACAACGATGGCTAATCGCATGCGTGAACATGGACTTTTGTGTTCCGCATCTCATAGTCCTGTATCGATGGATGTAGTAAAAATATGTAAGGCCTATGAAAGTGGTAATAGTACGGATTATATTGCACGGATTTATGGACTGTCACGGTGGAAGGTGCTGCATGTATTGCGTCATATGGGCCTTTCGGTAAGGCGGAACAGGCACAGGTCGGATCGGGTGGATGAAATGGCGTACCTTTATACACATCATTGCATGAGCACTGATGATATCGCCCTTGCGTATGGCGTAAAGGGCGCGACGGTTGCCGTGTATTTGAGAGAATACGGTATTACCCTTCGTTCAAATAGATTGGACCTTGATGAAAATCGCATACGCACATTGCGCGGAGAAGGCCTAGGGGTCAGGCGTATAGCCCAAATGATGGGATGTTCGGCTTCGGCGGTGAGAAAACGGCTGGAACGTAATTATTCGACATATAATCATTAGGTACGCTATCGTATATCCTTGATGTAATGAGGCAGATACTATATACTTAAATTTATACAACGATGGGAGGATTATTATGTTTGAAATTATATCTGCTTTTGTACCTTTTTTATTACTCGGGTTTATTGTAGCCGGACTGTCTCGTTTATCAGGGGTAGCTCTATCGATGATTATTGTTCCGACTATATTGATTTGGGGTGCTGCACCCGTGGACGTAATCGCGTTTATGTTGTTGTTCGTGGTATACAACAACTTTACGACGGAAACACAGGATATACGACTTGATTATAAGGATTTGGTTCTGTTTCCTAAATGGCGTATTTGCATTCCGTTCATTTTAACCTTGGTTATTACGTTCTTCCTTCTCCCTGCTGCAGGACTTGCCTTCTTTATGGCTTGTTTTGTTTTAGAGATGGTGGCGACTGTATATAAACGGATTCCTGAAAATCAACGTCCTCAGGTTTATCGCGTGATAGTATTGGCTGTTTTAAGTGCCGTTGTGACAGCGGTAGGGGCTTATGCAGGACCTCAAATCCCGGGTGAATACTACTTTATCTGTGCCGGTGCTGCTGTTTTGGTAATTACCGCTTTTGCCTGGTACGCAGGCAATCATCGTAATGCTTTCAAAAGTACATGGGAATTTATCTGGGTTGATTTTAATGTACTCCTCGGTATGTTCGGCGTTGAAGCATCGAATTATCCGGAAGGGATTAAGCGTTCCTTTACAAGTCCGATGACTCGTATGTTGCCGATGCTTACTGTTGTAGGCGGATATGCGGGCCTTATGGTTGTTTTTGCGGTATACGGTATGTTCTCCATTCCGTCGTTGATCACCGCTATCGGTAGCGCCATCGGTATTCGTTTCTTCGGACTGTATGAATTCCCGAGAACCGGCGGCTTTTCGTATCTGGCTATCGGGTTTGCGGTAATGGCGGTAATATGTTTGTACCTCGTATATCCGGAACCTGTCGGTTTTGATTATATTAATGAGCTTGTTTCCAAGCCTTTAGGACAATAGTTCTTAGTGTGATATTATTCATTGGATTATTTAGCACTGTTGGGTGCATAATGGATGGTGAAAGGAGTTGATGCCGTATGGCAGAAGTAATTGAAACGAGACCGTTTCCTCCGTTTTTACCGTCTCAGGCGACGGTTATGATGATGGGAACATTTCCTCCCGCTGCGGAGAAACGGGCTATGGAGTTTCACTATCCAAATTTTCAGAATGATATGTGGCGCGTATTTGGCCTTGTTTTCTTTGGTGAGAAAGATCATTTCAGAAAAGGTGAAGAAAAGGCGATGGATCCTGAAAAAATCAAACAGTTTTTAGATGAAAAAGGGATTGCTTCTTGTCCGACTGTGTATAAAGCGATTCGTGAGCATGGTAATGCATCCGACGCATTTCTTGATGTGGTGGAAACAGTTAATTTGGGAGACGTGCTTAAACAAATTCCTGATTGCAAACATATCGGTACTACAGGCGGTAAGGCGACGGAAATCCTATTGAGCCTTTTGCCTGAGAAGGTGAAATTGCCGAAGACAGGAGAAACGATTCCCTTTGTATACGATGGTCGCGAATTGACATTAACCCGATTGCCGTCGACATCGAGAGCCTATCCGTTAAGTTTGGTGAAAAAGGCTGACGCTTATAAGAATTTCTTTCATCAGTGCGGATTAACAACAAAATAATCATAAGAAATAACCTTTGAAAACAGTTTCACCTGGTCTGTAAGATGAGAATAGTAAGACTCAGGATGTATTTTCAAAGGTATTTTTATGTCTGCTACAACGTTGCAGGAATATATGTGATTTGTTATCGATCAAATTTGTTGAATGAGTTGAATTATCAAAAAATAATATGAGAATTTAAATACTTATAGTGTGAATATAATAAAAGATTTATAGAATTATTTATAAATAAAATTAATAACAAAAATAACTTTTTAATTCTTGCTTTTTGTCGCGAGAGGTCTATAATTAACCATTGTCATCACATGGTTGACAATTACGTGAGAATTGGAGTTGATATTATGGATAAGGCTAAAGAGGCCTTATGGACGAAGGCGTTTGTCCTCGATACGGTGATTAATTTTCTTGTATTTTTAATTTATTATTTATTGATTGTTATTATTGCCGTTGTTGCAAAAGATACACTTCATGCTACTGCGAGTCAGGCCGGCTTGGCTGTAGGCATTTATATTATCGGTACCGTTGTGGCACGACTTTTGGCAGGGCGCTTTATCAGTGTCCTCGGATGTCGTAAAATGCTCTATGTAGGACTTTTGATTTATCTGGCATCTACAGCGATGTACTTTTATACACCGAATCTTTTGATTCTTGATAGCGTACGATTTTTGAACGGTTTTGCTTACGGTATTACATCTACGGCGACGAGTACTATCGTGGCCGCTATTATTCCTATGTCCCGTCGCGGGGAAGGCATCAATTATTATGGGCTGTCTACATCTCTCGCTGCTGCGGTAGGTCCATTTCTCGGGATTCTCATGCTTCACACTGTCGGATATGATTTTATCATTGCCTTCTGTGTGGCCCTCATTATTCTTTGTGTAATCGGGGCGGTTATCATGAAATTTAAAGAACCGAATCTTGCCATTGAGTCTGAAAGCCATAAGGGTATCAGAATTTCCGATTATATTGAACCTCGTATGAATTCTATCAGCCTCGTGTCCGTATTGGTGGGTTTTGCTTACTCCGGTGTTATCGGTTTTATGGCATCCTATACGCGTGAGATTAATCTTATTATGGCGGGTACGTTCTTTTTTGTTGTATACGCCGTGGTCATTACCATCACACGCCCTTTATTGGGTCTCCTCTTTGATATGAAAGGGGAAAACTTCGTATTGTATCCTTGTTTTATCTCGTTGGCATTCGGTATCTTTTTGTTGAGTACCGCCGATTCTACATGGATTGTATTGTTGTCCGCCGTATTCGTCGGTCTCGGTTATGGTACATTCATGTCCAACGGACAGGCGGTAACCGTTAAAATCGTACCGGTTCATCGTATCGGCGTGGCTACATCTACTTATTTTATCGCTCTTGATATGGGACTCGGCTTCGGGCCATATATACTCGGCGGGGTGAAAGAAATGGTTGGATATACCAGTATGTTCCAACTCACCGTTGTGGTAGCTCTCGTGGCATTTGCGGCGTATTATTTTCTATACGGTCGCCTTGTGGGAACCGATAAGGATCTTTCTTTGAAAGCTCGTGCCGAAGAAGAGGAAATTAAAAATCGTAAACGTTCGGCAGAAAAAGTTTAATCGCTTATTAGAATAGGTCTAATAATATATAGATAATATTTTTAATATGTTCGACAAATAAGTATTTGGAAATTTAATTGCTTATGTTGCGTTGTATATAATGAAAGCCCTCTATTCCGTTCGGGATAGAGGGCTTTGTTATTGCTGTCTGGTTTGGGCGTAATGTTATAAGATTTTTCCCTATACTATTTGTCCTATACGCCTATGTTTATGGTGTATATACATAGTTATGGCAGATGCAAATTATTTATCAATATTTACGATGTTGACGATAACTTCCACGGCTTTTTTCATGTCATCGATGCAGGCGAATTCATGGCGACCGTGAAGGTTTTCCACACCCGTAAAGATATTCGGCGTAGGAATGCCCATGAAGGAAATTTTGGAGCCGTCCGTACCGCCCCGGATGGGATCGCAAAGCGGTGTAATACCGGCTTTTTTCATAGCCGCTTTGGCTACGTTCACGCATTCCATATTATCCTTGATGATATCGTACATATTATAATATTGATCTTTGACAGAGATTTCGCAGACTTCGCGGCCGTAAATATCGTTTAGCGTTTGACCTGCCTGTATAAAGAAAGTTTTTTTCGCTTCAAATAATTGTTTGTCGTGGTCGCGGATGATGTAGTTCATTTTGCCTGTGTCTACTTGCGTTTCCATGCTCATGAGCATGAAGAAACCCTGACGACCTGCTGTGTGCTCAGGGACCGCGGCACCCGGTAGAAGCGCATCAAACTGCATGGCCAGTTTAGCACAGTTTATCATGATACCCTTGGCAGTGCCTGTATGAACGGATACGCCCTTGAGGGTAACGGTTCCGCCGGCGGCGTTAAATGTTTCGTATTCAAGCTGCCCCAGATTTTCACCATCGATTGTGTATGCGTAATCTACAGGAAATTGAGATACATCGAAATGGTCGGCGCCGGTGCCGATTTCCTCGTCGGGACCGAAGGCGCACATAATCTTACCGTGTTTGATTTCCGGATGAGCCACGAGATAGGAGAGTGCTTCCATGATTTCACAGATGCCCGCCTTATCGTCGCCGCCGAGCAATGTGAGCCCGTCTGTTACAACTAAGGATTTGCCGATGTAATTTTTAAGATTCGGAAAGTCCGCACGACGCGTGAAAATCTGATGCTCTTCATTGAGGCAGATATCGTTGCCGTCGTAGTTTTCGATGATGCGCGGTTTGATATTTTCCGCATTGTAGTCCGCTGTATCCATGTGCGCGATAAAGCCGATAGCAGGGGCCGGCTCATCCGTATTGGCATTGAGGGTTCCGATAACGAATCCGTTGTCATGATTATAGATGACTTCGTTAAGGCCGATAGCTTTCAAATCCGGCACCAGTACATTGGTGGCGAAATCCACCTGCGTTTGTGTGCTTGGGATGGTCGTGCTGTCTTCGTTGGATCGTGTATTTATACTCGTATATCGTATAAAACGTTCAACCATTGGTTCCATAATGCGCCTCCTTGTAACTAAACATACGTGTTATACATGTCAGTACTTGTTATGCCGTTACATAATAAAGATGTTTAATATACTTTCATTGTAGAACAGAGGCGGAGAAAATGCAAAATATATTGAAGAATAAAGTGTAAAAATATTCCTGTTATGCATATAAAGTAATTGAATCATGTATAATGCCGTGATAGTATAAAGGTGAATAGATATACGACTCTATTAATGTTATGTGAGGAGGTTTTACCATGTCGGACGAAATTCGTTCAATTCCGCCCGTAGAACCTGTGTTGGATCCTAAGAAGGACTATACGGAGATTAATTCTTATGTAGTATTCTGGGGTCTGTTCTACGCGGCAATTTTTACACTGGCCGTGGGGTATCTATGCTTGAAAATCGGTCAAACTGTAGATGCCTTTGCACCGGTATCCGTGCTCGCTATGGGGACGGCGGTTATCTTGAAACGGAAAAATGCTTTTGCTGAAACCGTTCATATTCAAGCGATTGCCAGCTCCAGCACGAACACATTGGCAGGGGCCATGTTCTTTCTGCCGGCGCTCTATATTTGGGGCGTAACGGATGTATCCTTTGCACAAATGGCGATTCCTATTATACTCGGCGGTGTATTAGGTGTTCTATTATGCGTTATGTTCCGTCGCTATTTCGTAGAGGAAATGCATTATGTATATCCGTTCCCAAGTGGTCGTGCCGCTGCGGAAGTGTTGATGAGTAATGAAGGCAGCAGGGCAAAACTCATGATCGGTTCCGGCCTTGTCGCTTTGCTGTATGATTTTATCCTCAACAGTTTAGGGTGGTGGCAAGAGGTTATTCGCACCATGAGCTTTAAATGGGGGGCTATTTTAGCGGATAAGACGAAAATATCTGCCGCTGTCGATACGGATGCTGCATTGCTCGGGTTAGGTTACTTTACGGGGCTCCGTTATGCGGCTATCATCGCTGCCGGCTCCTTCTTTTCATGGTTTGTATGTATCCCGATTGTCTATTTCTTGGCACCGGAACATGTGATGCACATCAACGGACAGGAGGTCCTTTTAGGGGATGCGCCTATTCGTAAGGTCTTCCTTGATTATGTACGTCATATCGGTATCGGTATGCTTGCTATGGCCGGTATTATCGGACTTTTAACGATGTCCAAGGTCGTGGCCAGCGTCGTTAAAAATGCGGTTCTCGATATTTTCAGCTCCAAGACGGTGGATGTTAATTTGCTTCGCACGCAACGCGACGTGCCTACGTCTTGGATCGGTGCAGGTATTCTGTTATGTACGGTTTTATTTGCCGCATATTTCCATGTGATGTATGCTGAAAGCTTCGCTCAGACAATTGTAGCGTTTCTTATCGTTCTCATCATGTCCTTCCTGTTGGCAGTAGTAGGCATCAGCTCTATCGCTTATACAGGAACGGAACCGGTTTCAGGGATGACGATTTTTATGATTATCATCTCCGCTGTATGTTTGACAGCAGCAGGTATGACCGGTAAAGTCGGTATGGTTGCGGTCCTCATGATGGCATCCTTTATAGGTACGACCATCGGTATGGCCGGCAACTTCATGTCTGAACTAAAAGTGGCGCATATGACAGGTGCAACACCTAAGAAAATGGAGCAATGGCAAATCGTCGGTACCATCCTTTGTGCCGTTCTTTCCGTAGGTGTTATGATTCTCTTGAACGATGCATACGGATTCGTAGGGGACCATGCTCTTAATGCTCCGCAAGCGAACGCTATGGCTGCCATTATTGAACCGATGATGACGGGCGGTAGTGCTCAGTGGCCTTTATATATGGCCGGTGCATTCTTTGCCGTTATCTTGTGGATGATAAAGGTTCCGCCTTTGGCATTTGCCCTCGGTACATATTTGCCGATGGAAATCAATACGCCTCTACTTATCGGCGGTTTGATTTCCTACCTTGTACAAAATAGTACAAAAGATAAAGCGTTAGCTGATCTTCGTTTCTCTAAAGGCAGTACAATCGCATCCGGTCTTGTTGCCGGTGGTGCAATCGGCTCCTTATTCAGTGCGGTTCTTCGCATTGCCGGGGTCAATGTATTTGCTGAAACATGGGTGGAAACACCGGAA
Organism: Veillonella rodentium; assembly: GCF_900187285.1. Classification (NCBI taxonomy): domain Bacteria; kingdom Bacillati; phylum Bacillota; class Negativicutes; order Veillonellales; family Veillonellaceae; genus Veillonella; species Veillonella rodentium. The sequence continues at coordinate 445,996 of NZ_LT906470.1, forward strand.
GCTACATATCTTGGTATCGTAATGTACTTGTTATTATGTACATTCCTTTATAAGGTTGCTATGTACATAAAAGAGAAAAAAGTAGCAAAATAGAGTCGTTATAGATTACGAATATCTTTCATTCATAAAAGAACTCCTTTTGAGATTTTCCAAAGGGAGTTCTTTTTCTTGCGAAAATAAGTGCATTATTAGATATTTCGGTTCATAGCTAATTCAGGTATATCGATAAGGAAATATAGATAAGGGCACGTAGCTGATTTGATGTGTTGCTAAGTGCATTCTGATGTATAGTTAACGCTGCTTTTAGACATCATTTCAGGTATCTGGATATTTCAGTTGAGCCTCGGTCATAGTTATAAGTTATATTATTTTAAAACCTATTTTTATAGTCGGGATTGTTGACCTCGTATATATACGATGATATGATATGTATATATTACCCCTATAGGTATATCGATTTTGTGTATATCTTTATTAATGGGGGTTAATTCTGTTAGAGGTATAGAATGAGATTTACAAAATTTGGAGCACTGCTGTGTGCTTTCACAATCGCCGGCAGTTTATTTATCGCCGGCTGTGGCAGTAATACAAGCAATCATGATAAGGTTTGGCGTGTAGGGACGGATGCGACATATGCACCATTCGGATTTAAAGAAAAGAATACGGGCAAACTGGATGGATTTGATATTGATATAATCAATGCTATCGCGAAGGAAGAAGGCGTGGAGGCGGAGATTCAGAATTTGAATTTTGATGCCTTGTTACCGGCATTGCAAAGTAATACTTTGGACATCGCTATTTCAGATATGACTATCTCCGAGGAGCGTGCTAAGTCCGTAGATTTCAGTAATCCGTATTATATTGCCGGTAATGGACTGGTTGTGAATATGGATAATGCGAATATTAAAAGTTTTAAGGATTTGGAAGGAAAGCGTATCGGTGTATCCATCGGATCTACGGGGGCTGAAATTGCCCGTAAAATTCCGAATGCACAAGTGCGTGAGTTTAATCTCATTGTCGATGCGTTTTTAGAATTGCAGAACCGGGGCGTAGACGTTGTAATTAACGATACGCCTGTTAATGAGTATTATGTGATGAATAAAGGGCGGGGAATCGCTAAAGTAACGGGTGAAGATTATGAAGCGGCACCGCTTGGCATCGCTGTGAAAAAGGGGAATGGCGAATTACTAAATAAAATTAATGATGGACTTGCGAAGATCAAAGCGAACGGTAAGTATCGTGAGATTTATAAGAAGTGGTTCGGCAAGGAGCCTCCGGCAGAAGATTTGAAATAGATATTTGTATAGTAGAATCTTGAGGTTGATAGTGGTCAATGTATAGTTTGAGAAGCGCATCTCGTGATATGAGATATGGTTGGAATGGGTGATGTAATGGCTAGAAGAAGTGCATTTTTAGATATTATTGAGGAGCGGGGACAACTCGTGCTGGACGGCGCTTTTGGTACCGAGCTGGAACGCCATGGCTGTGATATTCATGATGAACTGTGGTCATCCAAAATGCTCATCGAAAATCCGGATATTATCAAAAAGGTGCATATCTCGTATTTGGCGGCCGGGGCGGATATTATTGAAAGCTCCGGCTATCAAGCTACCGTAGCGGGGTTTAAGGCTCATGGGTATGGAACGGAAGAGGCGTTGGATCTTGTAAAGTTATCCGTCCGTCTTGCCGTACAAGCGCGGAACGAGTTTATAGAAGCAAAGGCGAGCGGGGCTCTTACATTAAGGGGAATCAAGCTCGGTGAAAAAACTGCTGATGGGGTCCGGTACTATTCGGAAGGGGCTTTGCCTAAACCTTTGGTAGCCGCTTCTGTAGGTCCCTATGGGGCTTTTCTCGCAGACGGCTCCGAATATCGTGGCGATTATGGGGTACAAACGGAATATCTTGAGGTGTTCCATATTCCCCGTCTTGCACTTTTTTGTGAAGAGAATCCTGATGTACTCGCATGTGAAACAGTACCGTCTTATGATGAAGCTATTGCTATTGCAAGGGCTTTATCGGATCCGTTTACGACAAGAGGAATTCCCGCGTGGATATCCTTCTCCTGTAAGGATGAGCATCACATCTCCAGCGGAGAAACGATTATTAAATGTGCCGACATGATTGATAAGGTACGTTCTGTAACGGGTCTTGGTATAAATTGCACGGCACCTGAGTATGTGGAATCGTTGATCAAGGATATTCGCTCTGTCACGGATAAACCCATCGTAGTTTATCCGAATCTCGGTGAAACCTATGACGGTGTTACTAAAACCTGGTCCGGAGATCAAAGCTCATTCATTGATTATGTTGATACCTGGCGAAAGGCAGGGGCAAATATTATCGGTGGTTGCTGTAGGACGAATCCTGAAATTATTGAAAGTATAGCAACGAGAATACATAAAAGTAAGACCCTAGGTTTAACCTAGGGTCTTATTTGCTTTGGCGGAGAGACAGGGATTTGAACCCTGGGTACGGTATAACCGCACACATGATTTCCAATCATGCTCCTTCAGCCGCTCGGACACCTCTCCATGTATTCTGTTGTTTTACAGCTACTCAAATAGTATACGAAAAAGGGATGTCCATGTCAAGGAAAAAATAGAAGATTCATCCGGCTTTCTGAGCCATAAATATGATGAATTTGGTTATATCCGGTGAATTTATGAGAGAAAAGCCACCCTCGATGGGGTGGCTTTTACTGTTATCCGGATATTATTGTACATCCTTGATATCTGCTGCATCGATGGATGCTTTGATATCGTCCGCCATCTTCTCAATTAACGGAAGATCTTCGTCTTTCAAAGAGGACTTGATATCGAGCGGTTCAGATATGATTTCTATATCTTTGAAATCATTTTCAAAGTGAGCCACCATCATTTTCATCGCAGCGGATGCCCAAGAATGGTTGCCGATGATGGATACTTTATGATTTTGGAAGTTGAGAGCTTTCAATTCATGAATGAAGTTTTCCATGGTAAGGTATAGATTCAAGTTGTACGTAGGCGCGATAGTTACCAAATTTGTATATTTCCATGCATCAGCGATGATGTAGGATGCGTTAGTTTTGGATACATCGTAGATTTTGATGTCCGGAATACCGCGTTTCGCTAATTGTTTTGCCAATTGCTGTGCAATATCACGGGTATTGCCGTACATGGAGCCGAAGGCGATAACAACGCCTTTTTTCTCAGCCGTATAGCTGGACCAGTGCATGTATTTTTGCAGGATATACTGGATTGTTTCCGGTGTGCGCCAGATCGGGCCATGAAGCGGTGCAATACGTTTGATTTCAAGAGCGGATACTTTACGGATCGCATTTTGCACTTGAGGACCGTATTTACCGACGATGTTGGTGTAGTAACGGCGAGCTTCTTCCTCATAGGTCGCAACAAAATCGGTCTGGTCCGCAAAAATGTTGCCGTTAATGGTGCCGAATGTACCGAATGCGTCGGCGGAGAACAAGGTGCCTGTAGATTTTTCGTATGTACATGTTACTTCCGGCCAGTGAACCATAGGCATCGTATAGGATACGAGTGTATGCTTGCCGAGGCAGATTTCGTCGCCTTCTTTTACCAAATAGTAATTATCAGGCATCGGCGTGCGATAAAATTGCTCGAATATACGGAAAGTAGTTGCGTTACCGACCAATTTACAATTTGGATAGCGTTGCAATGTTTCGAGTAATGTCTGGCAATGATCCGGTTCCATGTGGTTTACCACGATGTAATCGAGTTCGCGGCCATTTAGAAGGTGAGTCAAGTTGTCAAAGTATTCTTCGCGGATTTCTGCATCCACGCTGTCTACAACACAAGTTTTCTCATCGTCGATGAAATAGCTGTTGTAGCTTACGCCGTTTGGGATGGGGAATAAGTTTTCAAAACGTTCAGTCGTCCAGTCATTACTACCGATCCAGTAGATATGATGAGTCATTTTCTGAGCACAATGCATAATAAAATCCTTTCTTCACTCACATTTGTATACATATAGATTCACGTGAATCATCATGATTGTAAATTATATTGACACTTTATAATACTAATATTTTCGAAAAAAATCAATATGATAACTTTTGGAATACTGTTTTTTCGATTGATTTCGGGCCGATATATGAGTAAGACAGCTTTCAACAGGCGGCATAAAAGTCATTAATATGGTTATAACTGTAAGGATATAGCCTACTCAAAAGAGCAGGCTATGAATCACATATTTATTATTTGAAATATTTTACGCCGGATGTGAATATAGGCAGTTCCAAATTGCCCGGAATGTTTTTGCTGATATCCGCGCCACAACGTTCGGAGTGAGCCATTTTACCGAATACGCGGCCGTCAGGACTGTAAATGCCCTCGATGGCGGCTACGGATTGATTCGGATTGAACCGGCTGTCCATGGAGGCAATACCGTTAAAGTCGACGTATTGTGTGGCAATCTGGCCGGTTTTGTTGAATTCCAATACCTGTTGAGGAGAGGCGATAAAGCGACCTTCACCATGAGAAATCGGTACCGTGTAGATTTCTCCGGCTTTCGCTTCGCTCATCCATGGTGTTTTTGTAGAAATTACCTTTGTATGAACCATGCGGGATATATGGCGACCGATCGTATTGTATGTCAATGTAGGATGATCCGCCGTTAATGTTTCAATATGTCCGCCCGGCAATAAGCCTAATTTAATGAGTGCCTGAAATCCGTTACAGATGCCGAGCACCAAACCGTCTTGCTTGTACAGGAGATTTTCAAGGCCTTCCGCAAGGTATGGATTGCGGAAGAGGGTGGCCATAAATTTACCGGATCCGTCCGGTTCGTCTCCGGCACTGAAGCCGCCGGGGAACATGAGAATCTGCGATTGAGCTAATTTCCCTTTAATCACATCGATGGATTCTTTGAGCTGTTCCGGTGTCTGGTTTCTGATGATGACGATGTCCGTATCGGCACCGGCCCGCTCAAAGGCGCGGGCTGAATCGTATTCGCAGTTCGTACCCGGGAATACAGGAATAAGTACCTTCGGTTTTGCCCTTAAGGATGTGCTGCGAGGTTTCGCGTGTTGATCGTGAATATAGGCCACGGCTTCACCTGTACCGTTTTTTGCATACATAGGGAAGACATCATTTAATGGAGTTTCATATGCTGCTTGGACCTCTTTAAGCGATACGGATTGACCGTTCCACTCGATAACCGGATCGGATTGTGTGACACCGATAACCTTTAAATCCAATAGTTCTAGCAGGTGGTTGACTGCTTTGATATCCACCTCTGCAATGAAAGCGCCAAGGGCCGGTTGGAAAAGAACTCGTTCAGCGTATTTGTCAAACTTCACACCGATATTGTTGCCGAGGGCTATTTTGGTAACGGCTTCGGGGATACCGCCATGGTCAACAACATAGGCTGAGTAAATGCGACCTTTTTCTATTTCTTCCTGTAAGATATCGCAGTTTTCCTTGAAGCGATCCCAGTCCGGCGTATCGTTATAGGTTCGAGGCACATCGAAGAATACTAGGCGATGATCTGCGCCTTTTAAGTCCTGACTTATAATATTTTTGGCGGATGTCGTATCTACCGCAAAGGATACGAGTGTAGGAGGGACCGTGAGATCCATAAAGGTTCCGCTCATGGAGTCCTTGCCGCCTATGGCACCGATTTCCAGTTCTTTTTGCGCCTTGTAAGCCCCTAGGAGGGCTGATACCGGTTTACCCCAGGATTCTGCTGTCGTAAGATGCTCGAAATACTCCTGTAATGTAAGATATGCGCTTTTGCGATTACCGCCGAGGGCTACGAGTTTGGCAACTGATAAAAGCACAGCGTACTGCGCTCCGTGATATGGACTCCAGTCCGATAATTCCGGCACGAATCCGTGCGTCATGATGCTGGCAGTCGTCGTTTCGCCATGAAGAACCGGTAATTTTGCTACCATGCCCTGGGTCGGCGTTTTCTGGAATTTACCGCCGAATGGCATGAGTACCGTGTTGGCACCTACGGTGCTGTCAAAACATTCGACAAGTCCCTGTTGTGATGCCGTGTTTAAATCGGATACGGCGGCGAGCCATTGCTCCTTAAAGTTGTCCGCACTGGCGGAACCGCGACGGAAATAGGATTTTTCGTCAGGTGCGGTTACGATGGCGGTCTGTTGCTGTTTTGCTCCGTTCGTATTGAGGAAGTCACGGCTGATGTCGACGATAGTTTCGCCCTTCCAGTTCATGATGAGGCGATTCGTATCTGTTACATCGGCGACGACTGTGCATTCAAGATTTTCCTCATCGCAGAACTTTTTGAATCGGTCTATATCGGAAGGGGCGATGACGCAGGCCATGCGCTCTTGAGATTCGGAAATAGCAAGTTCCGTACCGTCAAGTCCGGCATATTTTTTAGGTACTGAGTCCAGATTGATGGTGACACCGTTCGTTAATTCTCCGATGGCTACGGATACGCCGCCTGCACCGAAGTCGTTACAGCGTTTGATGAGTGTCGTTACTTCTGGGCGGCGGAATAGGCGTTGGATTTTACGCTCTGTGAGGGCGTTCCCTTTTTGCACCTCCGCACCGCAAGTTGCGAGAGATTCCGTGGTGTGTTCCTTAGAGGAACCGGTTGCACCACCGCAACCGTCACGACCTGTTTTCCCGCCTAACAGAATGATGACATCACCTGCGACGGGTTCCTCGCGGCGTACCTGATTGCGTGGAGCGGCACCGATAACGGCGCCGATTTCCATGCGTTTCGCTACATAGCCGGGATGGTAGTATTCTTTTACTTCACCTGTGGCGAGACCGATCTGATTGCCGTATGAGGAATAGCCGCGAGCCGCTTCGCGGGTGATTTTCTTCTGCGGTAATTTACCTTTCAATGTATCTCCCAGGCTTGTGTGCGGGTCGCCGGCTCCGGTTACGCGCATAGCCTGATATACATAGGCGCGACCGCTCAACGGATCGCGGATACATCCGCCGAGACATGTGGCGGCACCGCCGAATGGTTCGATTTCAGTCGGATGATTGTGTGTTTCGTTTTTAAATAAGAGGAGCCATTCCTCGATCGTACCGTTCACGTCTACGGGTACGATAATCGTGCATGCGTTGATTTCCTCCGATTCGTCCAGATTCGTCAAGCCGCCTGCATGACGCAATTCCTTTACGGCCAGGGTAGCCATATCCATGAGAGAACGGGCCTTTGTTTTCGATACATATAATTCGTTGCGGCCGTTCATATACTCTTCGAGGGCTTCCTTGATAGGGCCGGTGAAACGATTATCCTCGATGGTGATATCCGTCAATTCCGTCATAAATGTAGTATGACGACAATGGTCGGACCAGTAGGTGTCAAAGAGGCGAATTTCCGTAATCGTCGGGTTTCTACGCTCCACATCGGTGTATTGCTGGCGGATTAATTGAAGATCCGCTACGGTCATGGCAAGACCGTAGTTGTCGATGAGGGACCTTAAATCGTCATCGCTCATCTCTGTGAAACCGTCGATGGTCGCCACCGGTTTCGGTTCCTCCAGGTCGAGGGCCAATGTGCTCGGCATATCGAGGCTTGCTTCGCGGGAGTCCACGGGATTGATGTAGTAGGCTTTAATCGCCTGTTTTTGTGCTTCCGTGAAAGTGCCCTCTATGGCATATACACGGGCGCAACGCACGATGTGTCCCGATGTAAGGGTGAGCATGGAGATACATTGCTCCGCACTGTCCGCCCGTTGATCGTATTGCCCCGGTACATATTCAACAGCGAATACGAGGCCGTCTATAGATGGTAATGTATCCATGATTGTATCTACCGGCGGTTCGGAGAAAATAAGATTTTTGGCTTTTTCCAGGTCCTTTTCGGATAGATGCTCGATATCATAACGTTCATAGATTGTTACCGCAGTAGCCGGCAAGGATAACTCCTGCTGTAAGGTGTGTAACATACGTTCTGACTCTTGATTGAAAGATTCTCGTTTCGTTACGAATAAGCGTTGAATAGCCATTGTAGCCTCCTCAAATGTATAAATTCCGTTTATGGAGTTGACAAAATAAGTATAATCGGTCTAGACTTATAAGTAAAGATAATCTTATTAATAAAAAGATTAGAATTTCTAATAAATGTGAAAAATTCATGAAGGTCATAAGACCTGAGATTCATGAAGAACTCTACGCGATTGCTGAGCGTTTTGCTAGATAAGCTGAGCATCCTGCTAGATAAAGAGTTTTGATTGACGTATGTATTAATTTATACAAAGTTCCATTATTAGTATATAACAGAGGTGAATAAAATGGCAGTATCTGCAGATTTATACAGAACTTTTTTAGGTGTCGGTTTGTATTTATCTTTTTCTCGTGCAGCGAAGGAACTCGGAGTGTCTCAGTCCGCCATCAGTCAAAGTATTAAACAGTTGGAAGGGGAACTCAATATGCCCCTTTTCGTGAGGACTACAAAATCCGTAGGCTTTACACCGGAAGGCAAGGAACTTTTTGATACGGTGGCAAAGGCGTTTTCCATTTTGGATAATGGCGTTACTCAACTGCAGGAACGTGTGAATCAGGCTTATGAAAGTTTAAATCTGGCAGCTACGGATACTTTGTGCCGTCATTTTCTGTTGCCCTACTTTCATAAGTGGCAGTTACAGGAAAGCGAAATCGGTTTGCATATCATCAATAAACCGTCACCGGACTGTGTGCAGCTGGTGCTTGATAAGGAAGCGCAGTTAGCCGTGGTCAATGATTACGAAGGATTGAGGGAAAATCCTCAGCTGGAGGTGACCACTTTAGCGACAATTCAAGATGTTTTTGTAGGCGGTCATGAATATAAAGGGGCCGGATTCTTTGATCAGGGGCGTCTCCTGAATGAACCGATGCTTTTACTGCAAAAGGGAACCGCAAGTCGGACATTCTTTGATGAAGTGACTCATGGTGCATGCCGCAAGCCTCGTTTTGAACTGGGCAGTGTCGATGTGTTGCTGGACCTCGTGGAAATCAACATGGGGATTGCTATGTTGCCGAGTCATGTGGTACAGGAAAAAATGCAGGAAGGCGCTATCGTACGTATCGATACGGATATCCCTGTGCCGACTCGCGATATCGTCCTTGTACGCTCCCGACTGGTGCCGCAATCGGAAGGAGCTGCACGATTTACGGCGCTGCTTGTAAATAAGGAAAGCAATCGGGATAAAATTTTATAAATCATATACCTTATACTGATTATGCTGGACTGCATTTCAAATTTTTTGCGAGGAGTTTGAAATGCAGTTTATCTTTTAATAAGGTATAGTTTTATTTTTAAATAATATATGAAATGTGCTTTCAATATATATTGACCCTGAGCCCCTATTTACGTTAAAATTTAAAGATAGTTATACGGAGGTATAAGTACATGGAATTATTAAAGCAACGCATTCGAGATGAGGGCATCGTCCTCAATAATCGCGTGTTAAAAGTAGATGGATTTTTGAATCATCAAATCGATCCGCATTTGTTCAAAGCCATCGGAAAGGAAATTGCAGATCGCTATCGTGATGCGGGGGTACAACGGATTGTCACTATAGAAGCATCGGGTATCGCTTTAGCATTGATGGCCGCATTGGAACTCGATGTACCGTTGGTATTTGCACGCAAGAAAAAATCGATTCTCATGGTGGATGAGGTATATCATTCCGTTGTCTATTCCTATACAAAGGAAGAAAACTATGAAATCACGATTTCCAAAAAGTTCTTGCCAGCCGGTGAAAAGGTATTGATCATCGATGATTTCTTGGCATCCGGTGAAGCCGCTATGGGTCTGGCTAAATTGGTGCAGGAAGCAGGTGATGAAGTGGTGGGTATGGCGATTGCCATCGAAAAATCCTTTCAGCCCGGACGTGAACGCCTTGAAAATGCGGGGTTCCGTGTAGAGTCGTTAGTGCGTATCAAAGAATTCAAGGATAATGGTTGTGTATTTTTAGAAGACTGATGTGTGTGTGGTCTTGTCATTAGTTGTAGAGGGTATTATGAATCACAAAGCAGAAAAATTTGATTTACTTGTAGCAGATCTTGAAAAAGGCGGTAACGGTTGGTTTCTTAAGGAGGAATTGACCGATGACTTAAATACTGTTGTATATCACGGTCGTTTAGATGTGCATGAAAACAGCCTGCCTGTGTTTATCGTAGTGGATGATTCCGCATTTTCCTATGTGCGTGTAGCGATTACGACGACATCTGTTGCAAAAGATATGATTCCTTCCGTGTTAGAGGAATTGAATACATTAAATCAGGAATATAAAGTATCTAAATATTATGTAAGCAATGAAGATGGTAATATATATATGGATATTTCCGTTCCTACATTGGATGAACAGTTTGACCCTAGCGTGCTGGTGAATATCTTATTAGGTGTAATCCAACCTCACCTGGATGAGGTACATCAAGGTATTCTCAAGGTAGCGGGCATAGTTAAATAGAGGTCGTTATGAATCCGAAAGCACTAGCCTTTGACAAATTTATGAAAGAAGAGCAGATAACGTCTTTTGAACGCAAGGATTTTGAAGATGAAGACGGTACTGTCGTATATCGTTCGTACATCAAATCTCCGTTGTGGGATATGCCGTTATTTGTGATCTTAGATAATAGTATTTACAGCGTTATCCGTTTGGTTTTGGGCCCTGAAAAGGTGACAGCTCAGAATATGACTGCCTTAAATGCGCTTATCAATCGTGAAAATGCAACGTATAAGAATTATAAACTTTATATTGACGAGCAGGATTCCAGTTTATATCTGGACTGCGTATATATGTGTGCTGATGATGCTTTCGAGCCTGCCTTGATGTATGCGTTGATGTCATCTATCGTGGATTATATTCCCGAATCTGTAGGTGAATTGAAAAGCGCTTTTGAAAGTACGGCGCATTAGAACATGATGTAGTTGGTTTATAAATATATAGCTGCTGATGTATAAAAGAGCATATCGTTCGGAAGTTGAATAAAAGAGACAATCGATTCAATAAATCGACTGTCTCTTTTTTGTATGCTGAAAACTATATGATAAATATGATTATACCTTGTCATGAAAGACTTTGATGACATTGTTTCAATCGAAGTGAAGTATCTAATTTATTATGTGAATTCTTCATAGATCTTGTTTCCTAATTATTCTGCTGTTCGATATATACCGAACGATAATAAAAACTTATATATTAATTATTCGAAAAAAGTATTGACCGAAGGTCTTGTTAGTGTTACAATTTAGCTACTAAAAGGAGGTAGCACCATGAAACGCTTTTATCAACAATCAACAAGTGAATCTTCGGAGGCTATCTGTGCGCATTTGACCCGGTCTGTTCAGGCTGGGCTTTTTTATTAGGAGGTTATATGAAGGTCGGTATCATCATGGGCAGCAAGTCCGATTTGGATATAATGAAGAAGGCATCTGCCGTATTGGATGAATTTGATATTCCCTATGAAATGGTTATTGCTTCGGCTCATCGTACGCCGGAGGCTGTGCGGTCCTTCGTAACACGCCTCGAAACGGAAGGTGCCATCGCCTTTATTGCCGGTGCCGGTGCGGCGGCTCATTTGCCGGGGGTTGTGGCAAGTTTTACAACGCTTCCCGTTATTGGTATCCCTCTTAATGCGACGGCTCTTAAGGGCGTCGACTCATTACTCGCCATCGTTCAGATGCCGTCCGGTATGCCTGTGGCGACGATGGCTGTGGACGGGGCTAAAAATGCGGCTCTCTTTGCGGTACAGATCGGTGCCGCTTTCAATAAAGAATTAAAAGAACGATACGAGCAATATCGAAAGGATATGGCGGATAAAGTGTTAGCGGACAACGAGGCGTTGCAGAGCGAACTCGGTAAATGATGTCGATTCAGACTGTATCGTCCGCTGCGAGGTAATATATCGCCCAATGAATACTTCGAAATTTTCGGAATTAAAGTTTTTAATTTTTAATATTAACAGTTTCAGCATTTATTACGGTTAAAATAGATCATTCATAATTTACGGCAAAGGAGATCATCATGGCTAACATCGAACTGGACAAATTGACATTATTGTATGAAGGTAAAGCGAAACAGGTGTATCAGACAGATAATAAAGATGAATACATTGTACATTATAAGGATGATGCCACCGCATTTAACGGCGAAAAACATGACACGATTCTAGGTAAGGGCGTATTGAACAATAAGATTTCCTCGTTCTTCTTTGAGCTGCTAAAAAAAGAGGGTGTACCGACTCATTTTATCCGTCGTGAAGATGACCGCAATCAATTGGTACTTACCTTGGATATCATTCCATTAGAAGTTATTATTCGTAACATTGCAGCGGGCTCCATGGCGAAACGTTTCGGCATCGAAGAAGGAACACCTTTACAACATCCGATTCTAGAATTCTGTTATAAAAACGATGAATTAGGCGATCCTTTTGCCAATGAATCGCAGATTACGGCGCTCGGATGGGCTACGCAGGAAGAACTTGATACGATTTCTACCATCACTTTAAAAGTAAATGATATTTTAAAGAAATTTTTGGCTACAAAAAATGTAACCCTTGTAGATTTTAAAGTGGAATTCGGCAGACATAACGGCGAAGTGCTTTTAGGGGATGAAATTTCTCCTGATACATGCCGTTTCTGGGACGCTACAACGGGTGACAAGCTTGATAAAGACCGTTTCCGTCGCGATCTCGGCAATGTTGAAGAAGCCTATAAGGAGATGTTGTTCCGCCTCACAGGCGAGCGTGCTTAATCGGAGTGACTCATGAATTACGATCCTATTTTTGACAAGTGGCATGAAGAATGCGGTGTGTTCGGCATCTTTGATCATACCGTAGATGTGGCTCGTTATGTGTACTGGGGCTTGTTTGCGTTACAACATCGGGGGCAGGAAAGCGCCGGTATCGCCGTTACGGATGGGCACGATGTGGAATTGAAAAAGGGCATGGGTCTTTTGACGGAGGCTATTAAGGAATTGCCGACCTTGCCGAGTTATATGGGAACCGGTCATGTCAGATATTCCACGACGGGCTCCAGTAATCCTCGCAATATTCAACCCTTGGTCATTCATTATCAGGGCGGACAGATCGCGGTGGCTCACAATGGTAATTTGACGAATGCCCTTGCTATCCGCAAGCGCCTTGAAGCGGACGGTTCGATCTTTCAGACGACCATGGATTCGGAGGTTATCGTAAATTTAATTGCCCGGTCCAAGGCTGCCACACAGGTAGAACGCATCGCCGATGCGGCGCGTCAAATCGAGGGGGCTTTTTCGTTGGTTATTACCACAAATGATTCTCTTGTGGGCCTTCGCGATCCGCAGGGATTCAGACCTCTCTGCTTAGGCAAGACCGAGAACGGATATGTACTGTCTAGTGAAAGCTGCGCTTTTGACGCGATTAAGGCGGAGTTTATACGCCATATCGATCCGGGTGAAATGGTCATTATCGATGATAGCGGTGTACGCAGCACTATCTATGCGGAGCCCGAAAAAATCGATAAAAAGCTATGCGTTTTTGAATATATTTATTTCGCCCGCTCCGACAGTCATATCGACGGTCAGTCGGTGTATGAAGCGCGTATCAACATGGGGCGTGAATTATATAATGAAACAAAATATGATGCGGATATTGTCATGTCCATCCCCGATTCGGGAACGACCGCCGCATTAGGATATGCAAGAGCCTCCGGAATTCCTTTCGCGGAAGGTCTCATTAAAAATCGTTACAGCGGACGTACATTCATCAAACCGAATCAGGAGGAACGTGAGCTGGCGGTGCGCATGAAACTCAACGCATTGCCTCATGTCGTCAGCGGAAAGCGTATCGTTCTCATCGATGATTCCATCGTGCGAGGTACTACGAGCGGACTCATCGTTAAAATGTTAAAAGAGGCGGGCGCCAAAGAAGTTTACATGTGCGTCAGCTCTCCCACCATTGAGTACTCCTGCCATTACGGCATCGATACGTCGGTCAGAAAAGAACTCATTGCAGCGACTCATACGGTGGATGAGATTAAGAACTATATTCATGCGGATAAGTTACATTATTTATCCCGTGAGGGGCTCTGTCGCGCTGTTTCGGGAGTAGGCGCAAATGATTTATGTTTCGCCTGCTTCAATGGTGATTACAGTGTTGCGGTTCCGTCGGAACAGGAGGAAGGGGTCAAATATGTGCTCGAATAAAACCAGTTTAACCTATCGTGACGCCGGTGTTGATATCGATGCGGGAAACCGCGCCGTGGAATTGATGAAGGAATCCGTAAAGCGCACTTATACTCCCGGGGTAGTAGGGGATTTAGGAGGCTTTGGAGGCCTGTACTCCTTGGCGGGGCACAGCATGACGGATCCTATGCTCGTATCCGGTACCGATGGGGTAGGGACGAAATTACGACTCGCCATCATGATGGATAAACACGATACAATCGGTCAGGACTGTGTGGCGATGAGTGTGAACGATATCCTCGTTCAGGGGGCGACGCCTCTATTTTTCCTCGATTACATTGCAGTGGGCAAGTTGGACCCGGTGAAAGTCGCGGATATTGTGCGCGGTGTAGCGCGGGCATGCGAGGAATCAGGCTGTGCTCTATTGGGTGGTGAAACAGCCGAGATGGCGGGATTCTACGATAATGATGATTATGATGTGGCCGGCTTTGCTGTGGGAATCGTTGATCGACCTAAACTTATTACCGGTGAACATATCGCGGAGGGAGATATCATTTTGGGATTGCCTTCGTCCGGCGTTCACTCAAACGGATTTTCATTGGTTCGTAAAATCGTATTTGAACATAAGAAATTCTCCATCGATACCAAAATTCCTGAGTTCGGCAAAACCTTGGGTGAGGAGTTATTGACGCCGACACGGCTGTATCCGAAGGCTGTATTGCCGCTCCTAGAGAAAAATCTGCTCAAAGGGATGGTTCATATTACGGGCGGCGGCTTTTATGAAAATATTCCTCGCATTCTGCCTAAAGGCGTAACGGCTCATATTGATGTCAGTACATGGCCTCGCCTGCCGGTATTTACAAAACTGCAGGAGTGGGGTAATGTGAAATGGCCTGAAATGTACCGTACTTTCAATATGGGAATCGGCATGATTCTCGTCGTGTCACCTGAACAGGCGGACGTAGTGAAAGCGGATCTTGCGAAACGGAATGAAGCGGTTTATGAAATCGGCCGTGTCGTTAATGGTGACGGCCCTGTAGTTCTCAAAGGGGCTGAATTTGATGCATGAGACTGATGATATCGGCGCTATCGCTATTGTGAGCAATAGCGTCGGCAGTATCACGACCGATGTAGGGAATGGTGGTATGGGTAATAAAGTTGTGAAGAAGAGACTGGCCCTCTTTGCCAGCGGTCGCGGTTCTAACGGAGAGGCTCTTTATAAGGCCATGTGTGACGACTATATTAACGGGACATTCGTTGTAATTATTACGGACCATCATGATGCGGGGATTGTACAGCGTGCGGACGGGTGGGGGATTCCCATCGTCGTCATAGAACGGTCGGATTATGATTCCAAGGCGGATTTTGAGTCCGCTCAATTAGAGGCCCTCGCGCCTTATGGGGTGGACGGAATCGTACTCGCCGGATATATGCGTATCCTCGGATGTCAGTTAATCGACAGCTATGAGCATCGGATTTTAAATATTCATCCCGCTTTATTGCCGTCTTTTCCGGGCTTGCATGGACATCAACAGGCTATTGAGGCGGGCGTAAAGGTAACGGGATGTACCGTTCATTTTGTAGATACCGGTATGGATACGGGGCCCATTATTATGCAGAATACGGTGCCTGTATTGCCCGATGATACGGAGGATACGTTGAGTGAACGGTTATTACCCGTAGAACATGCTACATACGTTGAGGCATTGCGATTATTTTGTGCTGATAAGCTTTCTGTTGAGGGGCGCATCGTACGCATTGAAGAATAAGATTGTCATTCTGTGCGAAAACAGAGGTTGGGAGGATATATGATTAAGAATGCACTTTTAAGTGTATCCGATAAAACGGGGATTATAGATTTTGCAAAGGGATTAGTTGAGTTAGGTGTCACCATTTACTCTACAGGCGGTACATTGAAAGTCATCGCTGATGCAGGCATCCCCGTAAAGTCTGTTGAATCCTTGACGGGCTTTCCAGAAATGATGGATGGTCGCGTGAAAACATTACATCCAAAGGTGCATGGCGGTATTTTGGCTATTCGAGATAATAAAGAGCATCAGCAGGCGATGGCGGAACACGGTATTGAACCTATCGATTTGGTGGCGGTCAACTTGTATCCGTTCCGGGAAACCATTGCAAAACCCGATGTATCGCTGGAGGAGGCTATTGAGAACATCGATATCGGCGGTCCTACAATGGTACGGTCGGCTGCGAAGAATCACGCATATGTAGGGATTGTGGTCAACCCGAATCACTATGATGAAGTTCTTCACATGTTAAAGACAGACGGTGAATTGTCAAAAAAATATCGTTTCGCTTTGGCGAAGGAAGCCTTTGCACATACGGCGGCTTATGATATAGCTATTGCTAATTACATGAGCACCATTCTGAAAGAAGGTCCTACACCGCCTGAATATTTAAGCGCTTATGAAAAGGTGACCGATCTCCGGTATGGTGAAAATCCCCATCAACGGGCTGCTTTCTATAGGGAAATCGGTACGGCTCATGGTATGGGGGCATTAAAGCAGTTACACGGCAAGGAGTTGTCTTATAACAATATTGTGGATATGGAAGCGGCCTGGAATATGGTGTGGGAATTTACGGAGCCCGCGGCCTGTATCATTAAACACACGAATCCATGCGGAGCCGCTACGGCAGATACATTGAAGGATGCTTATGTATCGGCTTATGAAGCGGATTCCGTTTCGGCCTTTGGCGGTATCGTTGCACTTAATCGCGAAGTGGACGGCCCGACGGCGGAGGAAATGAGTCATATCTTTTTAGAAGTTATCATGGCGCCGGCTTTCACAGAGGAAGCGTTGATCATTTTAGAAGCTAAAAAGAATATACGCCTTATCGAATTGTCGAAACCGGAATCGGGGCAAATGACGGTAAAGAAAGTTTCCGGCGGTTTATTGGTGCAAACGGAGGATGATATCGTTGAGGACCGCGCTAATTATAGAGTGGTGACGAAGGTGCAGCCTACGGAGGCGCAGTGGAAGGCTCTTGAATTTGCGTGGAAGATAGTAAAGCATGTGAAATCAAATGCCATACTCATTTCCAATGAGCATCATACATTGGGCGTCGGTGCGGGACAGATGAATCGTGTCGGCTCCGCTAATATCGCACTGGAACAGGCGGGTGAGGCGGCTCATGGTGCCGTTATGGCATCGGATGCGTTTTTCCCGTTCGGCGATACCGTTGAAGCGGCGGCGAAGCATGGTATTGCGGCGATTATCCAGCCCGGCGGATCCATTCGGGATGAGGAATCCATCAAGGCTGCCGACGAAGCGGGCATAGCCATGGTATTTACCGGCATTCGTCATTTTAAACATTGATATAGGAACATGGAATGCAGTATTGCCAGAGTATATATTCATTTTAATATATTTTAGTTATGAAACTTGGCGCATTAGGCGCCGGACGGAGGACTCTATGAAAGTATGTGTCATCGGCAGTGGTGGCCGCGAGCATGCCTTGGCTTGGCGCCTCTCTATCAGCCCCAGTGTAACGAAGGTATACGCTGTTCCCGGCAGTGCGGCCATGTCCGGTTGTGCCGAGTTGGTAGGAATCGACTGGAAGCAAACAGAACACTTGATTCAGTTTCTGAAAGATAATCAGGTGGACCTTGTCGTCATCGGTCCTGAAGCCCCGCTTGTGGCAGGGCTTAGCGATAGTTTGTGCAGCGCAGGTATTCCCGTGTTCGGTCCGTCCAAGGCGGCGGCTCAACTGGAAGGTTCCAAGGTCTTTGCGAAGGAGCTGATGAAACGCTATGATATTCCGACCGCTGCATATGGCGTATTTTCCGACGTTGAATCCGCAAAGTCATTTATTGATGATACGGGGGCGCCCATCGTAGTGAAGGCCGACGGTCTCGCTGCGGGCAAGGGCGTCGTTGTAGCCATGACCGTGGACGAAGCGTATGCAGCCGTGGAGGATATGCTCAGCGGTAATCGTTTCGGTGAGGCCGGGCATACCGTGGTTATAGAGGAATTCATGGTCGGTGAAGAGGCGAGCTTGCTCGCATTTGTGGACGGCGAGACGGTGGTTCCCATGATTGCATCTCAAGATCACAAGCGCATTTTTGACGGCGACAAAGGCCCTAATACAGGCGGTATGGGGACCTATGCTCCCGCTCCGGTTCTGACCGATGAACTTCGGGATGAGGCGATGCGGAGGATTTTAAATCCCGTTGTAAAAGCATTGGCTGATGAAGGTATGCCGTATGTGGGCTGTCTGTATGCGGGACTCATGATTACAGATGAAGGCCCGAAGGTGGTCGAGTTCAATGCGCGTTTCGGCGATCCTGAAACACAAGTGGTATTGCCTTTACTGGACAGCGATTTGGGCGAAGTTATGATGTCCTGTGCCGAGGGTACATTGAAAGCGGAAGAGGTGCGGTGGAAGCAATCATCCGCTGCCTGCGTCATCCTTGCATCGAAAGGCTATCCGGAAACATCTTCGAAAGGTGATGTGATTAAGGGGGATATCGAACCCTATGATACGACTATCGTATTCCATTCCGGTACAAAGCTCGTCGACCATCAGTATGTGACCGATGGCGGTCGCGTTCTGGGCGTCGTGGGACTCGGGAAGGATCTTCAGACGGCTCTGGACCGAGCCTATGGACGAATAGAGCATATTTCCTTTGACGGTATGCAATACCGTAAGGATATCGGTGCTAAAGCTTTCAAATAAATAATTCTCTACATCGTGGAATTGCGCATGACCCTTCCGGTGGTAAAGTGAAATAACCTTATCATTGGGAGGGTCTATGCTATGTGTCATGGCCGGAGTGGAGGATTGTTTTATTTCTTATTTATGATATAATGAAAACGTGAAAGAGCCCGTTAACGTGCTAGGGCGTTAGGCTCATATCAAAAATGTAGAAACTTTTAACGATGACGCCTGACGTGTAAGAGGACTAAATCTTTTATACGTTAGGCGTTTTATATGATGAATATCTGATTACATAAATAGCGATAAGCGATATACGATTATGATATATAATAAAGAACCGTTGGAACTGAATAGCCCCGTAGCTTTTTGGCTCAATTTTCCGAATGAGGAACGCGTGTTTTGGGTGGATCGTCAAAGTGACCGTATCGTTGTCGGTGCCAAGCGCTTGGCGACGGTTCTCGATGACGAAGACCGTAAATGGTATGCCTATGTATTTTATGGGGATACTTTTTTTGATGCCTCGAATGACCCTAAATGGGAGGGGATGGGGCATGAGATGATTGCTTTCACCCATTACTATATTGTGGAAAACGGGGAATCTTTTTACCTATATGCGGGGGAACCGGCAGTAATCGAGGACGTACCGGTGCCGCGCGTACGCCATGAGTATGCGGAAACGAGTGATGATAGAGCCGACTGGGACCGTTTGATGAATGCTATCGGTGAAAGCATTGCGCATGGAAAAACGACAAAGGTCGTTGCATCCCGCGAGGTTCAGTTTACGAGTCCGGAACCTTTTAATGTGGCAAGCATTTTGGCTAATTTGGCGGATAATAATCCGAATTGTTTTATTTTCGGGTATGAAAAGGATGGTCGCACATTTTTAGGCGCTTCGCCGGAGATTCTGGTGCGCCATCGAGGCAGCGAAATCTTGAGCTATGCGTTGGCCGGAACAGCGCCGAAGGATGGCCCAAATGCGTGGACAAAGGAACAGTTGCTTACAGATTCTAAGAATTTGCTTGAGCACAATATCGTACGGGACCGGATTCTGAATACCATGAAAGACATTACGCCTCATGTATCGGTAGGGGAAACGGGCATTATGGAGCTGGCTCATCTATACCACTTACGCACCATCATTACCGCTACAGATTCGACGAAGCCCTTGGTCGAATGGGCGAAATTGCTGCATCCTACACCGGCCCTCGGCGGTGAACCGCGGGAGCAGGCGCTTGCTCTGTTACAGAAATATGAAACCCATGAGCGAGGTATGTATGCGGCGCCATTCGGTTTTATGAAAGACATGGGGGATGGCATCGTCGTCGTGGCCATTCGGTCGGCTCTCGTTATAGGTAATACCCTGTATGCCTACGCCGGTTGCGGTGTCGTAGGCGACTCCGATGCGGATGCGGAGTATGAGGAAACTAACAATAAAATGAGAACCATATTAGATGCATTATAAATTTCTCGTAGTTATGGCTGGTCAGCATGCGAAAAGCCTCCAAGGCCACCTACTTCGCTTCGCGAAGCCGCCAAGTCGTTTTTCTCATGCTAACCAGCCTTTTTGACTAATTTATAATGCATTTTTTGAACCACACCTTACCGAAGGGAAAAGTGAAAGGAATCGAAATGAACGAATATATTGCAGCCCTCGTAGACGAACTGCATCTGCTCGGCGTCCGGCATGTCGTATTTAGTCCGGGTTCGCGTTCTACGACGATGGCTATGCTCTTTACGGAGCATAAAGGCTTTGAAACATATATGAATATTGACGAACGGTCGGCTGCTTTTATGGCCTTAGGTATCGCAAAGGCTCATAAGCGGCCGGCAGTACTGGTGTGCACATCAGGCTCTGCGGTGGCTCATTATTTACCGGCTATTTTAGAGGCTCAATATAGTGGCGTTCCGCTTATTATTTTGTCCGCCGACCGACCTCATACATTACAACATGTGGGGGCTCCGCAGACGGTAGATCAGCAAAAGCTTTTCGGTACGGCTGTCAATTACTATGAGGAGCTATCTGTACCTCGCGAAGAACATTTCTATACGTATCCGCGTCAGGTGGCGCGCAAGGCGTATATGAAAGCAATGGACCTGAAGTGCGGTCCGGTACATATTAATGTACCTCTCTTTGAACCGTTGGTACCAGATTTTGATAGAAAGTACTTCAAGGCGGGTCGCATGAAACAACCGTTTTCATTGGTGACCGGTATGTTGCGGCCAAGCGAGGTTAAGCCCATTTATGAGGCGCTTTTGAACAAAAAGGTTCTCGTCTTGTCAGGCCCGTCTTGGAGTCTTGACGAAGAAATGGCTATTTTGGAATTGGGACATATGCTTAAAGCGCCTATTCTTGCAGATCCGCTATCGAATATGCGCCGCATCGATGATGAGCATATCATTACCTCTTATGATGCATTCTTGGTTGATGAAAATCGTCGTGATGCATTGCAACCGGACTGTATTTTACAAATCGGTCAGATGGTTGTATCCAAGCGTGTTCAACAATGGATAGGATCTATGGACGAGATGATGATTATATCAGTGAGTCCTACTATGGATTATACGAATCCTATGGGAAATACGATCATGTATATTCAGTCGACGGCACAAGGTTTGATGAACGGTTTCAAAGGATATACTTTTGAATTGCATTCTGCCGGTGCAGTGAATGCTACTGATACGACGAGTGTTTCGGCCGGTGTAGCGAATACATTTACCGGGACAGAGAACATTGCTGATGGTTGCGATCAAACGTTTGATACCTCTATCGATGAGTACCTTGCTGCATGGATTGATACGGAATCATACAGTCGTAATCAATTGGATGCGGTGGCGAAGGAATCGGAATTATTCGAAGGTCGAACCATCTATATGTTGCAACGATTCATGCCGAAGGACGGTCAAATCATGAGTGCCAACAGCATGAGCGTCCGCGATATGGATTACTTCTGGGCCGGTGGGCGCAGTGATGCGGATGTATACGGAAATCGCGGTACCAACGGAATCGACGGGACCGTGTCGACCGCATTAGGCCTGTCCACGAACGGAAAGACGACCGTATTACTGACGGGGGATTTGTCGTTCTTTCACGATTTGAACGGTTTTGCCATCGCAAAGACACATGAGCTGAATCTCACCATCGTCCTTCATAACAACGATGGGGGCGGCATTTTCCAATACTTGCCCCAAAAAGGCACGGAGCATTTCGATTATTTATTTAACACGTCGCAAGGTATTGACTATAGTGGTCTTGCCACATTATACGGTGTTGATTATGTGCGCGTTCGGAATAATGACGATTTAGAGGCGGCGTTCGCACAGTATATCGGTCAGTCGGGGGTACATATCATTGAAATTCCAACATCCAAGGAAGGAAGTCGAGAGTTGCATAAAAAATATCGGATCCACTGATATGCAACGCATGTATATAGACTTAGGGGCCTATCGATACGGCTTGACTATTGTCGGCACCGGTGAGCCGCTGGTATGTCTTCACGGATTTTCCGAGTCCGGATATACATGGAACGGGATTACACTGCCGGGGTATCGCATGATTCGCATCGATACGATCGGTCACGGTGATTCTGATGTTCCCGATGACGAGATGGCCTATACGATTCCCGTTATGCTGGAGGATTTGCATACGGTTCTGTATCATGTGGCCGGTGAAAGCTATCATCTGATGGGGTACTCCATGGGGGCGAGATTAGCCTTGCTCTATACATTGCAATATGAGTCGGAGGTCAAACGCCTCATTTTAGAGAGCGGTTCCGTCGGCATTGCCGAGGATTCTGGACGTGAGGCGCGAAGACGAACTGATGAAGAGTTGGCTAAACGTATTGAAACTCACGATGGGGCGTGGTTTGCGGAGCATTGGGCGCAAGCGCCGATTTTTGCATCACAACAACGACTTTCACAGAAGCAACGGGAACTCATATATCGTAGACGTGCACATAACAGTCCGAATGCGTTAGCCGCTACATTGCGTGGATCGGGACAAGGTGTCATGCCCTATGTGGGAGATGATTTGAAAAAATTATCCGTCTCCGGACTATATGTGAGTGGCGCGTTGGACATAAAATATACTACAATAGGAAGAGATGTGTTCGGCACGATGTCGAACTTTCACCATGTCATCGTCGAAGGGGCGGGGCATAATGTGCACATAGAGCAGCCGCGCGCATTTGAGCAGGCGGTGCTGAATTTTTTAGATGAGAAAGGTTACATCCATGAGTAAATTTGATTGGAAAGTACTAGATCGTAATTACGAAGACGTTATTTATGAGACTTATAACGGTATTGCAAAGATTACTATCAATCGTCCGCAGGTGCGCAACGCGTTCCGTCCGAAAACGGTTATGGAATTGATTGATGCGTTTACGGTGGCCCGTGAAGATAACGAAGTGGGCGTCATTGTATTGACAGGTGCAAACCACGGACAAGGGGAAGACAAAGAAGCGTTTTGCTCCGGCGGTGACCAAAGCGTGCGCGGTCACGGCGGTTATGTAGGTGAAGATAATGTGCCGCGCCTTAATGTTCTGGATCTGCAGCGTTTGATCCGCGTTATTCCTAAACCTGTTATCGCCATGGTAAACGGCTATGCTATCGGTGGCGGTCATGTATTGCATATCGTGTG
This sequence comes from Veillonella rodentium, assembly GCF_900187285.1. NCBI lineage: Bacteria > Bacillati > Bacillota > Negativicutes > Veillonellales > Veillonellaceae > Veillonella > Veillonella rodentium. Next base: position 469,404 of record NZ_LT906470.1, read on the forward strand.
CGACCTTACCATCGCCTCCGAAAATGCAAAGTTCGGACAGACCGGTCCTCGTGTAGGTTCTTTTGATGCCGGTTACGGTGCGGGCTATTTGGCGCGCATGATCGGTCATAAACGGGCTCGTGAAGTTTGGTTCCTCTGTCGTCAATACACGGCTGCACAGGCTTATGAAATGGGTATGGTCAATTGCGTTGTGCCGTTCGATAAACTCGAAGAAGAAACGGTCCAATGGTGCAGCGAAATCCTTGAATTATCTCCTATGGCGTTGCGTATGTTGAAAGGGGCCTTCAATGCGGATACGGACGGCCTTGCGGGCTTACAACAATTCGCAGGGGATGCGACGTTAATGTATTATACTATCGATGAAGCTAAGGAAGGTCGCGATGCGTTTAAGGAAAAACGCAAACCTAACTTTAAGCAATTTCCTAAATTCCCTTAATGAAATAATGCATGAGGTGAGAGTCGTTCAGTATGAGGTGATATGTTTCGGCTCCCGCTGATGTGTTTTGCTGATACGATTCGCATAGAGCGCCTCCTTGTGGGGCGCCTTTCTTTTATATATGGAATATATTGATGATTCGATGAAAGGTAATATGATGGAGTGGTTACGTTACGGTGCTCGGCACTATCCCAATCGCATATGTATGAATGGGTATACCTACGAGGAGATATGCCGAGGGGTGATCTATGCAGCTCGTAGCCTGGAATCTCTAGATGCGTCGAGAATCGCTGTCTTATCCGATAATTCCGTGACGATGGCAATCTATATTTTGGCGGCTATGCTGGCTCATAAAGAGGTCCTCTTATTGAATGTACATCTTAAGACGAACGAGATTGAGACTCAACTGTCACAACTAGGTGTTACGACTGTATTGCACAGCATTGAGCGACGTCATCAGGTGCCGGACTCCGCTATTTCTGTTGCGTTTGAATCGTGTGAAAGTATCATTTCAGCCCCTGTGATAGAGGATACGTTTGACTGGACCTTTAACGATACGGATGTTGCGGCCATTATGAATACGAGCGCCACGACAGGGCAGTTTAAGTCCGTTCCCTTGCGTTGGGGACAGATTCGTGCCCATGTAAAGGCGTCCCGATCTGTGTTAGGCGTGACCGATGAAGATAACTGGCTCATGGTGCTGCCGTTATTTCACGTAAGCGGCTTATCGATTCTGATGCGGTCCTTGTATAACGGCACGGCCGTTACGGTATTGCCGAAATATGATGAGGATAAGGTCCTTGATCTCATCAATTGTAATCGGATCAATATGATGTCATTGGTGCCTACCATTCTGACTCACTTGGAGCCGAGAATTCAACATCATAACTTACGCGTCATCTTACTGGGCGGTGAATTTATTCCGCAGTCCCTTATTGAATCCTGTATAAAAAAGAATTTGCCGATTTATAAGACCTACGGAATGACAGAAACCTTTAGTCAAAGTGTGACATTTTCTGTGCTGGATTATCCTGATAAATCTGAGTCCGTGGGATTGCCGTTGCCGGGCATGACGGTACGCATTGTTGATGCCGATGAAGAGGGAATCGGTGAAATTCATCTGAAAGGCCCTATGGTCATGAGCGGTTATATCAATCGTGAACCTATCGATGGTGATTTTAATACGGATGATATCGGCTATGTTGATGAGGACGGCTTTGTATATATCCTGAATCGACGTAAAGACCTCATCATTTCCGGCGGTGAAAATATTTATCCGAAAGAAATCGAGGACTTACTCTACACATTGGATGCCGTAAAAGAATGCGCTGTAGTACCTATGTCGCATTCGAAATGGGGGCAGGTGCCTGCACTCTTCTTGGCTTTTAATGATAATCAGAACCTTGGGGAAGATGAAATACTCGCTTTTTTACAGGAGCATTTAGCGAAATATAAGATTCCTCAATATGTACAGGTTATGGATTCTTTACCGAGAAACGGAACGGGAAAGATTATGCGCAATAGTCTTATTGCACGGGAGCGTTAATTTATTGCAGGTATGTAGTGAGGTGCTTATGAATGATATATTAAACTTTAAAAGTATTACTACTTACCGATTGCGGTTGCCTTTGAAATTTACTTTTAAGACGTCGAAGGGTGAGGTGCGTGATCGAGAAACGATCGTTGTCCGCATCGAAGATCAGCAGGGCTATGTGGGATATGGAGAATGCGTAGCTTTCACGACACCCTTTTATACGGTGGAAACGGTGGATTCCTGTTGGCGCACCATAGTCGATGATTATGTGTTCAACCTGCGACTCATGCGGCCGGCCAAGCTGATGACTTATATTCGGCAACTGCAGTTTTGGCTTAAGAGGGACGGCATGCCTATGGCTATTGCGGCCCTTGAAAATGCTCTCATTAATCTGCATTGTGAGCGTATCGGAGTCAATTCCGTATCGTATATTATGAATCAACCGTTATGCGACACTATACAGAGCGGTCTCGTCATCGGAGATATGCCGATGGAGGAAATTTTACCTACGGTGGAACGATTTGTTGCAACCGGCTGCAATCGTATTAAGGTAAAGGTAAATCCTGTAGATGGTTATGAGCGTATGGCTCGAATACGTGATGCATACACCGATTTGGTGCTCGCAGCCGATGCGAATCAGAGTTATACCTATGCTGAAATTGACAAGGTGCGGCGGTATGATGAGCTGGGCCTTACCTGTATCGAGGAACCCTTTGCCATCGCGTCTCTAGAGTCTTACCGAGACTGGAAATGGAAACGGCTCAATTCTGATGACTGGCACATTATGACGCCTATTTGTCTGGATGAATCGATTTTGGGCTATGATGATTTGTCCTATGCCATTGAATTCGGTCTCATCGATGTACTCAATGTGAAAGTAGGGCGTATGGGCGGACTTGTTCCGACGAAGGCGGCTATCAATCTATGTCGGGAGCGTCATATTCCGTATTGGATCGGCAGTATGGTGGAATCAGGTATCTCCAAGATGCTCCATGTGCAGCTAGCGGCTCTCGGGGATCCATATATGGCGGGGGATTTATCCGATTCGTCCCGATATTTTGAAAGGGACCTTATCTATCCTGATATATCTTTTAGGGATGGCGTCATGAGTGTTCCTGATGGAGACGGCTTAGGTGTGACTGTATTTGATGATCGCATTGAAGAATATTGTGTGGAGAGACGAAGGTTATGACATTAATAGAATCCTTACAAATTGATAAACCTCATATGACAAGCGATAACACATGTGAGGCGGTTATGCATTTGGGTGACTTTCACAGTCAACCGCAAGGTTATTTAAACGGTGGTGCCACACTGGCGTTCGCGGAAATCGTGGCCGGCATGATGACGAATGAAATTATAGATGAAAGTAAATTCGGTGTCGGGCAATCCGTTACGGCGAATCATTTACGCCCTATGAAATGTGAAGGTGAGTTGACGGCTCGCGGCACATTGCTCGTGAAGGGGCAGACGTCACATGTATGGCGTTTCGATATGCTGGATAACAGAGAGCGCCTCATATCCCAGGTGACGGTGACCTTGGCCATTGTCAATTTTGAGCGATAAATAAACACAAAAGGACACATCCTGTGATTCGCATCACAGATGTGTCCTTTATCGTACATAAGGTATCTGAACGAGTGATTCTATTATTTTCGTGTAATCGTGTATAGATCTTCAATATCCGGTATATCGTAAATAACCCATGTGCCGTCGCCGAGATGACGCATCAAGAGGCGAATGTCCTTCGTCATATTGTGCTTGTTATTTTGTACGGTTACCGTTACAGTTGCTTTATCGTCGTCCTCTTCTGATGATTTAATATTTTTGATTTCTACATCGTGTCCTTCAAACATACGGCCTTCGATGAGTCGATCGACCATGGACTTTTTGTCGCTGTCGGATTGGGCGGTAGTAGGGCTTTCATGTGCCGCCTGTTGAGAGGAAAAACTGGACGGATCGGCAATATATTTTCGTATTACATCCTCTAATAATGCGGGACCGAATGTCTTGCTTGCTGCGATGGCCGCTTTTCCGAATGGATTGGATGTGTCTACATATGTATTACCTTCGCGTTCGACGATATTGCGCACGATCGATTTTGTATCGATATGTCGCAAGGCTTCGTCCGCATCTTTATCCTTTACGGCCTGATATATAATCTGTAATGTATATGCCGGTGTATGAGGCAGATACCACCAGAAATACCATGCTGCGCCTAAAATGCCTACGATAGCGATAATGATGGCGATAGTGACACCTTTGGAATTAAATCGATTCATAAGGACCCTTTCTGTTATAGACATGTTGTGATTATTTTTACACATAGATATATACATATTGTAGCATATGAAGTAAAGTACTTTGATTAAATACAAAAATTAATGGATTCCTTCGTATAATGACGAAAATATGTGTATTCTTGATTATTTATTGTGGTGAAAGCTTTAAAGCGCTGATAATAGCATAGAATAGAGAAATTCATAAAATTTTTTCGATAAATAGTTGCGTTAGTTCGGAATTTATGATATTCTATCTAAGTAGTCAACGCGAGTTGATACGCGGCCCCGTGGTGTAGCGGTTAACATGTCGCCCTGTCACGGCGAAGATCGTCAGTTCAAATCTGATCGGGGTCGCCATTTTTTTTTACGAAAAATGCCTCGGTAGCTCAGTCGGTAGAGCAACGGACTGAAAATCCGTGTGTCGACAGTTCGATTCTGTCCTGAGGCACCATTTTCTATTCCATGCGGTTGTGGTGGAATGGCAGACACGCCATCTTGAGGGGGTGGTGAGCTAACGCTCGTGCGGGTTCAAGTCCCGCCAACCGCACCAAGATAAGGACCTACAGTTTTGTGTAGGTCCCTTTTTGTATGTCTATGACTATGTTGATGCGTGATTTGAGTATAAACCTTTAAAACATGGTAGAAGAGGGACTCTATGAAAAAGAAACTTTTTGCATTGACGATTCTTTCGTTGGTAATTTTCATTCAGTTTGGATTTGCTACAAAGGTTAATGATATTTCTTTAAACCGTGTTATCTTTTATAATCCGAATACAACACGATAAAAATTAAAAGACACATTGTTATTTATAAAGGTCCTCTAAAGCTTGAGATAATTTTAGAAGATTATTCAGTAACAATGTGTCTTTATTTTACAGATTATAGAGTTCAGGTTTACGGTCTTTAAAGATATTAATTTTATTGCGGATATCCTGAACCACATCAAAATCGATGTCAACGGATTGGATATTTTCAGTAGTGTCCATTTCCAACAGATTGGTACCCCATGGATCGTATACGGCGGAGTGGCCGGTGCTTTGAACGTGTCCCACGGTACCGCATCCGTTTACGGCACATAAGAATAACTGATTCTCGATTGCCCGTACTTCGTTGAGCACTTGCCAGTGGCGAAGTCGCATGGTCGGCCATTGAGCCGGTACGAATAGAAGTTCCGTATTCGGTAGTGCAGCCATGCGTACGAGTTCGGGAAAACGGATATCGTAGCAGATGACCGTGCTGCAAGGAATACCGTCCAGCTCGAAGTGGGATGTATGTGTACCGCCGGCAAAGTACGTGTCCTCTTTGGCGGGACTGAAACCATGCATTTTGGAATACTCTCCTACGAGCTGACCTGTACGATTAAATGCATATGACGTATTGAATACATGGTCGTTTTTGGCTACCGCTACCGAGCCGCCTACGATGTTGACATTGTGTTCCTTGGCGAAGTCACTTAACAATGTCTGCGTGCGTTCTCCGTTGCGGTCGGCGATGGTGATTAAATTTTTTGACGGATAGAACCCCGTGTTCCATGTTTCCGGTAAGACGATGATATCCGGCTCTTCAGCGAGGGCATTGAATAGTAATTTTTGGACATTATTATAGTTATATTCTGTGTCATTTACATGAACATCCATCTGGATGAGGGCGAGGCGCTTTTTCATGAGGACTCCTTTTATATCAGTAATTTTTATATTATATCATATATATTATAATTAAAATAATATAGTATCATATAGCATATTACAATAAATATACATGGTAAATTTCAGTATTCAGCGGCGAGGAACGATATGAATTTACAAGAAGTGATACAGTTGCGTACCAGCGTGCGTAAGTATAAAATGAGCACATCCGTAGGCACTGAGACAATTGAAGAACTGGTTCAGCTCGGTATGCGGGCACCATCGCCGAAAAACCGGCAACCTTGGCAGGTTGTCCATATGACGGGTGCAGAGAAGGAGCATTTTGTTAATTTAGGTTTTCACGTGTTTGAACAATATAAATCGAGAAAAGAGCATTTCGGCAGTCTGGAAATCAGTCTCGGTGCGATGAAAACGGCGAGTGATTTATTATTCGTATATAATCCTTATGATGATTTGCCGGATTATCATCACGTGTGGGAAAAAAGTGATTTACAGGCTATAGGAGCATTCATTGAACATATTCTGCTCGGGGCCAAGGAAAAAGGAATCGGTACGTTGTGGATGAATGATGTGTATTTTATGCAATGTGAAAGTAAGGCTTTCCTGGGAATTTCTCATGATGTACTGGCGATTATCGCTATGGGGGACCCTGATGAAGGTATGTATCCGAGGTCGAGAAAATCACTGGAAGAAGTGCTTGTAAAGCGTTAATTTTTACTATTTTTCATAGAAATGCTATAATAATCTGTATATAATTATTTCTGATAAAGGAGGAGCTATGAAACGGATTCCATTGGTAACGTGCATAGTTATCTTATTTATAGTGGCTCTGACGGGATGCGGAGTACTTTCACAGAAAGGTGAAACAGCGAACAATGCACCGCCTGTGAAAGAGGTCAAGATGGTGCATCCGTCTGGAATTCCTGTTCTCATGTATCATAAAATCGGTGAAGACAAGGATAATGATGCGGTCATTCGAGAGGATCTGTTTAGACAGCAGATGAAGTTTCTCAAAGATAACGGCTATCATCCGTTGACAATGGAACAGTTATATGAATATGTGGTTAACGGTGCCGCTGTGCCGGAAAAACCTGTTGTCTTAACCTTTGATGACGGTTATGCCGATACGTATTCCATAGTTTATCCTGTTATGAAAGAATATGGCTTCGCCGCTACCGTATTTATTAACCCCGGTGATATCGGTACCCGTTTGACCTGGGATCAGGTGCGGGAGATGCATAAAGGCGGTATGACCATTTCTAATCATGGCTTTCAACATATAGAGATGGGGCAGTTATCAGAAGCTGAACAAATAGAAAATATCACTAGGGCACAACAAGCTCTTGAAAAAGAGGTCGGTATTAAGGATAATCCTTGGTTCTGTTATCCGTACGGGGATAAGAATGGATACACCGATAAAGCCAGTGAGAAGGCGGAAATTAAAATGGGTATGGCTATGAAGTCCGGTTGGGCTCATACCGGCGATAATCCATACAATATCTTGCGCGTGTGGGTCGGTAATGCGGTAGACCTCAAGCATTTTGAGGAACGTCTAAGTACCGAACATTTCAGTGATTTATAAGGAGAAATACATTGTTCAAAAAGAATTGGGTAAAATTCATCATCATGGTGATTTTATTTACCGCTATTACATCACCGATCGTGGTGCTCTTTGGACCGTTTAATAATGTAAAACGTGCCGTAATCGGCGCCATTTTACAATCTCGTCATCCTCACTATATTACTTGGCTGTTCAATGATGAACAGTTACAGTCCATATTGGGCACGGTAGGGGTTGTGAAGAGCCAGGATTTATTTAAGTTTAATGCTCGTGAAGATAAGACCTTAAATCTTGAAAAAATTGAGTCCGCTCGTTATGTCGGATATATTTTAGAGATTCCTGATCCTCGTCGTATTCAGGTGGGAACTGCTGCAAATATTCAGGAAAAAGGCGATACGACCAGTAATATCGCAAAGATGAATAATGCTGTCGCCGCTATTAACGGCGGCGGATTTCACGATCCGAACGGTACCGGAACCGGTCGTTTGCCGTACGGCTTTATTCTCCATGACGGTGAATATGTTATTGGCAAGGACGTAGGGGTCGATGAAGATGTAGATTTTGTAGGCTTTTCGAAGGCGGGAAATCTTATCGCCGGCAATTATAACAAGTCTGAATTAGCGGATATGAAAGCTATGGAAGGCATTACTTTCGGGCCGCCTCTTATTGTAGACGGTAAGAAAATGATTACCGAAGGTGACGGCGGTTGGGGCGTAGGCCCTCGTACGGCTATCGGTCAAAAGAAGGACGGAACCGTATTATTCCTCGTTATCGACGGACGTCAACCGGGATATTCACTGGGGGCGACATTGCGAGATGTACAGGATATCCTGTATGAAAAAGGCTGTTATATCGCGGCTAATCTGGATGGCGGGTCCAGTTCCACCTTATATCTTAACGGTAAGGTCGTGAACAAACCGGCCGATTTATTAGGGGAACGGATGATCCCGACGGCGTTTATCGTAAAATAGGAGGATGCATGAAACCTTTTACGCGCGTACTGAGCGCTTTTGCGGTGGGGATTCTGCTGCAAGGTGGGGTGTACCTATACTTGGACCAATATGTGTTTGCACCTACTACGGAATTTAACGTGGCGGGGGCGAATAAGGATGATACAAAAAACTTTCCTGATGTGAAGGAAGGTACAAAATACGTATCTTATGATCACCAATTTATGGCGGTGGTTACGGAGAATTCTTTGAAAATTTACAAGGCCGGTGAAAGCAACCCGACTACGGTTAATTTGAAGGGCCGTTCTATCAGCTACTTTAACTGGATGCCGGATAGAAACTATGCTATTATGGGCTTGTATCGCAGTAACGAAGTTGTTATGGCACGCCTTAATGCGGATGATCCTGAACACGAAGTGGATACGGAACTTGAGGATTTGCCTCGTGAAAGTAAAATCGTTGATGCCGCTTATTCCGAGGCGACCAATGTTGTTTACATGAAGGTCAAGGTGCGAGAAAATACGTATCGCATTTATCGTACCGATGCGAACTATGATACGCGCCGCGTTTATATGCAGGCTACGGATATCGGGCATATCGGCGTATTTTATGATGAAGATAATTTCTTCTATGATAATGTACGTACCGGTGATATATTTATGTTCAACGGTGTTGAAGGCGGCTGGCGTGTTATCAATCCGCCGGGACGTTTCCGCTTTATCGGTGTCGATATGGACAAGACCATTTATATCGCTCGTGTAGACGAAGATAATAATGCATTGACTGTGTATACCGGTAAATTAGGCGTAGGATTCCAGCCGGTTTATAAATATAATCACCCTACCACATTCAATGAATTAACATTGTCTGATGTGAAAGATATTATCAAGAATGGCAGTGAGGAAACTACGAAGGTTACGGATGATGATACATCATCTCAATCTTCATCCCAATCCTCATCGAGTAAATCGAATAAATCAAACAGTGAAAATAAAAAGAAGTCATAACAAAAAGGCCTTTATAATGTCACTTCATTATAAAGGCTTTCTTCCTACAGTCGTAGTAGCATAAGGATGTATATGAATATATTATTTGTACGCCTCAGCTATATTGGGGACATTTTGCATGCCACCCCCGCAGCTCGGTGGATAAAGGAACAGTATCCGGATGCTAAGTTGCATTGGATCGTAACGCCCGGCATGGCGGACTTACTGAAAGGCAACCCTTATGTAGATGAAATCATCCCGTGGGAACGGGATGTATATGAGGCACATTCAAAAAAACTGCATATCCCTACGATGTGGCGTATGTGGTGGGATCTGAAAGCCAAGCTGAAGCCCTATCATTTTGATGTGGCTGTTGATGTACAGGGACGGCTTATATCGGGGCTTGTACTGCTTGCATCGGGTGCACCTATCCGACTGGGCCTAGGCGGTACAAAGGAATTAAATTGGCTTTTTACAAATTATAAGGCAAAACCAGGTAAGGCGCATGTAATCCGTCGATACATGGATGTAGTACAACTATTACCTCGTGCATTGGCGGATAAAGGCATAGCGATATCGAAAGAGAATGGTGCTGATGATAAGGAAATAATCGATACTAACACTTTGTATGCGATGAATTTCCGTGTCAGCCCTGAATCAAAAAAATGGGCGGAATCTATATGGTCATCGCTTGACGGAGCAGATAAGGCTGAGGATGCATCGGATACGCGTTCCAACTCCGGTATCTTGCGGATATGCCTGGTGTTGGGTACATCGTGGACCAGCAAGGAATGGCCTCAGGACAAGTGGTATTCTCTTGTGGAGTCATTACGATACAGAGCGAATTTCATATGTCTTGGCGGTGAAAAAGAAGCGGAGCAGTATGCACCTTTTATAGAAACTATAAGAGCGACGGATATGAAACACATCGTACAGGATATGATGGGGCACACATCGCTGGAGGAACTGGGTGCAATCATTGCTAAGAGCGATGTTGTTGTCAGTGCCGATACGGGAGCGCTTCATATGGCGCTAGCCCTTGGGAAACCCGCTGTTGCACTGTTCGGCCCTACAAATCCGAACATTTGGGGCCCTTTAACCGGTCATTATAGGGTGTTGGTTAATGATACGCTGGATTGCTTAGGCTGTCGGAAACGGCGCTGTCCGAAACCGGCACAGTACTGCATGTCCGGTATTGATTCGATACGGGTGAAAAAAGCAATTATGGAATTGATAGGAGAGGTTAAATATGGCAAAGATTAAAATACAAAAAGGCTTATCCGATGCGGATATGATGAAACATTTCAAAGCTGATGATAATTTTGAAGAAACGATGTTCGATATGGAACGCGTCGCGAATAAACCGACTATTCATCAGAGCACAAAGCGGAAAGAAGATTCTTTCTATCGTGAATTTTTGACGGAAAAGGTGGAAACGTTGATCGGTAAAATGCTTCTCGATATTAAGATGGAATATTTTAAAGAAGGCGAGGGTGCCTTTTCGATTCAGGTAAAGCGCGATGGAAAAAATATCGTGCTTGAAACGGCGCCTAAGAAGGTTAAGCCTTAATGCGACCTGAAAAGTGAAAATATATACGCGTAGGTCCCGTGATATGTATATCATAGGACCTTTTTGTATATTTATGAATCACAGCAAAATGAGCAATATATTAATAAAAGTGATGAGCTTATAAGCAAACCGATATGTTTCGGTAAACTACATTAAAAAATACCGATATAAATAAATTCTCAGCCACTAATAACTAAAAATTATTTCGAAATAATTTTTGGTTTATTATTAAAAACAGGAATTATACTAAATATGTATTGTTTAAACATACAAGATGATCACTAGGGTTTCAGTGGATTGATGTGATTTATGTCACGAATATGAGCCGAGTAAATCGGAGAATTTATGATTAAATAGCATAACATAGTTGTTGACAAAGAATTTTATAAGTAGTCTAATATAAGTATGCTACAACGATTTGTAGAGTGTTTCATCTACATGTGTAGAGACTACAAAAAACGTTGGTAAATAGGTGTGAGATAGACATTTTGTGAATGCATAAAATTACATTTACAAACTATTTCGAAGTGGAGGATTAACATGGCTAAAAAATTAAGAATTTGCGAAACCGTTCTTCGTGACGGTCATCAATCTATTTTGGCAACGCGTATGCGCTACGAACAAATGGAACCGGTGCTCGGTCTTTTAGATGATATTGGTTATGAAGCTCTTGAATGTTGGGGCGGCGCTACGTATGACAGCTGTCTTCGTTTCTTGAATGAAGATCCATGGGAACGCCTTCGCAAATTGAAAGCTAATTTGAAAAATACCCCATTGCAAATGTTGCTTCGCGGTCAAAACTTGTTGGGCTACAAACACTACTCCGATGACGTAGTGGAAGCATTCTGTAATGCGGCTGTAAAAAATGGTATCGACCGCATCCGTATTTTTGATGCATTGAACGACCCTCGCAACATGGAAGCCGCTATCAAGTATTCCAAAAAAGCCGGTGCTCATGTTCAGTCCGCTATGGTTTACACTATTTCTCCTGTACATACAACTGAAAGCTTCTTGAAAGTTGCTGAAACATTGGTGGAAATGGGGACTGATTCCCTTTGTATCAAAGATATGTCCGGTTTGTTAGGACCTGCTGATGCATATGATTTGGTATCTACTTTCAAAAAACGTTTCGGTGAATTGCCAATCGACTTGCACAGCCATTTCACTTGCGGTCTTGCAAGCACAACATACTGGGAAGCTGCTAAAGCAGGTGTGGATATCATCGATACTGCTATTTCTCCATTCGCTCATGCAACTAGCCAACCGGCTACTGAAACTATGATTGAAATGTTCAAAGGCACTGAATGGGATCTTGGCCTTGACCTTGATAAATACATTCCGTTGGTTGATCATTTCCGTAAAGTTAAACAACAAATCGCTGAAGAATTCAACTTGAAACCAGCTAGTGATGTAATCCCGGCTGTTCGTCGTTATCAGATTCCTGGCGGCATGTTGTCCAACACTCAAAACCAATTGAACGAAATGGGTATGGGCGATCGTTTCTTCGACGTTATGGATGAAATGCCACGCGTTCGTGAAGACTTGGGTTACCCTCCATTGGTAACACCTACATCCCAAATCGTCGGTACAATGGCTATGATGAACGTTATGATGGGCGACCGTTATAAAATGGTTCCTAATGAAGTTAAAGACCTTGTACGCGGTAAATATGGTGCGTTACCTGGTACTATCTCCGATGATATTCGTCGTACTATTATCGGTGATGAAGAACCTATCACTTGCCGTCCTGCAGATCTTATCGAACCTGAATTGGAAGGTTACCGTCAAGATTTGGCTTCCAAAGGCTACAACGGTATCACTGATGAAGACGTATTGACTTACGCTATGTTCCCAGAAGTTGCAATTAACTTCTTCGATGCTAATCGTCGTTAATCAAAATATAAAGAGGATTCTTCGGAATCCTCTTTTTGTTTGTCGACGTCTAAGAACATTTTTGACATAATGGTATTTTATACATCTCCTGTTTATTAATGAGTAATAAGCTATAAGTAATTATTATGGGGCATTTTTTACGTTTGTACTTGCTTTAAATATTCAAAATAGCGTAAACTATAAGGAGTATCTACTATTTATGATATTGAGGTAGCCCTGTGAATTTACAAATTCGAATTTGGATATCCAATGTTGTGCTGTTTGTAGTACCTATTTTAATTGCATTTATATTATTTTTGCTTTATTTTACAGGTCTGCGCATATTGGCTAATGCTGGTTACTATTTGCGTATTGAACAGGAACAGCAGTTCAAAAGTGTAAGTCGTATTGCTGAAACGATTACTTTTTATGGATTAGAAAATAATCTCATAGACACATTGGTTAAACCTAGCTATAGTCTGCTGGACCCGAAAGAAGTTTACGTGGAAGTTATGGATCAAGGAGCCCTGGTGTATCACTATGGTAATCCGCAGATTTATAGTGCTTCCGCTATTGTTGGACTTATTGATGTGAACCCTGAATTACAGGGCATTGTGTATCAGTCCAATAATACCTTCGTTTATGAAATGAGAAAATATGATTCGCATCATTCTTATGTGTATCATATTGCGATTAAGCGTGCCACTAACGGTAGTGACAGCTTGATGGAGTCTGTATCTTTCTACATCATTATCGTAGCCAGCCTGCTTTTCATTATCACATTCTTCGCCATTAACAGGTTTGTCACGAAGTTTATCATGATTCATGTTAAGAACATGACGAAGTCGTTACAGCTGGCGAATCAGCAGATTGAAGTCGAGCAGGAGCAGCAGAAAGAACTGCTTGCCGGAATTTCTCATGATATTCGAACTCCGTTGACGGCCATTAAGGCGTATGCAGAAGGGGTGCGTGACGGTATTGCACCTACGGAAGAGCAGCAAAAACGCTATATGGGTATCATATTGAAACGTGCCAATGATTTAGATTCTATGTTGGAGGAACTATTCCTTATTACCACATTGAATTATAAGAAGGAATCTCGTCCATCCGAGCGTATTGAGCTGGGACAGTATGTACGGGATTTTGTGGAAGATCATTTGGCGCCATACAAGGCTCGCGGCATCGATATTCAGTATCGCATCGTCACAGATTCGGCATATATCAATGCGAATCCGCAATTGCTGCAGCGTGTATTACAGAATGTACTGAATAATAGTGCTAAATACAAAATGGCTGATATCGGTCATTGTGTTATTGATGTGAACAGCGATGAGGACTATGTCTATTGTGTCATCAGTGATGACGGTCCGGGAGTGCCTCCTGAATCATTAGAACGGTTGATGCGTCCATTTTATCGTGTCGATTCGTCCCGTACGAATCCGCAGGAGGGTAGTGGCCTCGGGTTGTCGATCATTCGAAGAATTATGGAAATCTTTGAAGGCAGAGTGGTTATTGAAAATGTTAGACCTCATGGTCTACGTGTTATATTAGAGTTCCCTAAGCAAGGAGAAAAACATGAGTGAACATATCTTAATTATTGAAGACGATTTGGATATTGCCAACATTGAGCGGGATTATCTAATGGTAGCAGGGTATGAAGTGACGGTTATGAATAACGGTACCGATGGTATTGAAGCCGCTTTAAATACACCTGTAGATCTCATTATTTTGGATGTTATGCTACCTGAAATGGATGGCTTTGAAGTATGCCGTCAAATTCGTGATAAGGTACGTGTTCCTATTGTAATGGTGACGGCTCGTCTTGATGATATTGATAAAATTCGTGGCTTAGGGGTCGGTGCGGATGATTATATTGAAAAACCGTTCTCTCCATCCGTATTGATCGCTAAGATTAAAGCGATGTTGGCACAATATAAACGCTTGACGGAAAAAGACGCTATGGAAACCAATGCGATTCAATCCGGAGAAATTCGTCTTGATCCTAAAATGATGAAGGTCTGGGTTAATGATAAGGAAGTACATCTCAAAAAGAAAGAATTTCAGCTGTTGGAATTCTTGATGCGTAATCGCGATATCGTATTCAGTAAAGAAGAATTATATTCTCGCGTTTGGGGGTTGGACTCCTACGGCGATTATGCTACTGTTGCGGTACATATCAATCGCCTTCGTGAAGAAATCGAAGACAATCCGTCCGACAGTAAACATATCATTACGGTTTGGGGCGTTGGTTATAAATTTGTCTGATGAACCGGAATGATGGTTAAATTGTAGATGCGATAAGCCTGATTGTTGAGCGCATATAAATTCATAAGAACTTATTATATAGATGTAATCAAACCTTTAAGAATATTTTATATTGCTACATTGATAGTTTAACTGTTCGTTGTATACTATGTATGTAAGGATAAAAATTTGATTCTGGAAAAGTAATACACTAAACTTCTCTCTCTTAATAAGTTCTCTCTCATACTTTTCCTGATCACATATACTCTCTCTCAACAGTCCTTACACTCTCAAGCTATATGCATAAAAGGCATTCGTTAGCGTCAGCTGATGAATGCCTTTTGTGTTTTACGATTCTTATGTCGCAACGTAAAATATTGCAGTGTAAACTATTGAAATTTGAAATATTGCATTATGAAAGTTTGCGTACTATAATTAGTTCATCAAAGTTAGTTTTATAAAATTAAATATAAAGGAGAGATTATGAATTTTTCAAAATATAAAAAAAGCATCATCGCCTGTATCCTGGCTTTGGGCATTGGATTAGGCGGGGGCTATTACTATTTCGGCAATCCGGCAGGAGGGGACCGGCCTACTGTACGGGAACAGACAAAGCAGACAAAACCGTTGACTGAAACCCGTAATACCTTTGTCGTACAGGCTGCCAAAAAATCGGGGCCTGCTGTAGTTGGCATTACTACGCAGGTATTTCAAAAAGATATCTTTAATCGCACGATTTATGCGGGGGAAGGCGTAGGGTCCGGTGTGCTCATCGATAATGACGGTCATATTGTTACGAACAATCACGTTGTGTCCGGCGCTAAAAATGGAGAGGTGACGGTATCGTTATCTGATGGCAGCACCGTAACAGGTACTGTTATCGGTACGGACCCGCAAACGGATTTGGCAGTTGTTAAAATTGCACCGCCTAAGGATATTAAGCCTATTGAAATCGGGGATTCCGACTCCTTACAGGTCGGGGAACCGGCTATTGCTATTGGTAACCCGTTGGGACTCGAATTTAAAGGTTCGGTTACGTCCGGTGTTATCAGTGCATTAGCGCGAACCATTGACGATCAGGGGCAACGCTTCCCGTTGATTCAAACGGATGCGGCTATCAATCCGGGAAATTCCGGCGGTGCCCTTATCAATGCGGATGGCGAGTTAATCGGTATTAACAGTGCCAAAATTTCCAAAGAAGGCGTTGAAGGGATGGGCTTTGCGATTCCTATAAATTCCGCCAAGCCGATCATCGACTCTATTATCAAAAACGGTAAGGTTATACGTCCTTACCTCGGCGTATGGGCCGTGGATAAACAGACGGCAGCGCGCAACAATGTGAGCTATGAAGGTGATGGACTTCTCGTCGTTCAATTGGATTATAACGGGCCTATGGCACAAGCGGGACTCGTAGAAGGCGATACGATTGATCAGATTGACGGAAAGGACGTCATAAATCTTATCGGATTAAAAGAGCAAATTGATTCTAAGAGTCCGGGAGATACGATTTTGGTATCCTATACTCATAACGGGCGTTCGAAGAGCACACAGGTTAAATTGGGGGCTGTAAGTTCTCAATCCGGTAATTAAGTTCTGATTAAATAGTGTTAAGAAGTATCTGAATTGTAAATGATTTACATGGTCCTCTAAATGTGAAAAACATAGATAAAAACTGTGAATTCTCCATTTAGAGGATTATTATTTATATGTTGTATTTCAAAGTACCTTGCAATATATAGTACCTTGTGTTATAATGTATTTGCTGATAGATAATGATGTCTATAAGTGAACTTTCACATTGCCTATGGGCACTGTCCAAGGGGAGGAACTATGCAAGTTCAATTAAAAAAAGGTGTTATGGATATGCTCGTACTTGCATTGCTAACACAGAATGATTGCTATGGTTATGAAATTGTGAGTACGATTTCGGAGTATATTGAAATTTCGGAAGGTACTATATATCCATTGTTTAATCGATTAAAGAAAGAGAAGTACGTTGAAACGTACTTGAAAGAGTCGCCTACAGGACCATCGCGGAAGTATTATCACATTACGGCGGATGGGCGTATGGCCTATGCCAGAATGCGTCAGGAATGGGATGAATTTTCCGGTATTATCAACATCCTGTTGAAAGGAGTCGACTATAATGACCAAAAATAATTTTTTAGAGGCATTGCGCAATATTTTTAAGAAAGCGCGCGTTGCCGATGTGGAAAGTATCATAGAAATCTATGAGGAGCATTTCGCTGCCGGTTATGAAAAGGGTTTGACCGACGGTGAAATTATAAAATCGTTGGGGACCCCAGAAGAAATCTATGCATCCTATGTAGACGCGGGTATTATTACGGATACTTCGGGGCAGGACGGTGAAAGTAAAGCGATTAATATGCAGGCTCTTTATGAGCGTTTAGATGATTATAGAGAACGGTTGTTACCTCAATTGCCGAGTATGGCCAAGAAGGCTTCCCGTACGCTATTGTTCATCGGCAGCATATTATCTTATATTGTAGGGGTTCTTATATTTATTATTACACCGGCTGTTTTGTATTTGTTGGGCATCTCCTGGCAGCCGTTTGAAAATGTGACGGCATTTCCCGCTTTGTCCATCGTTACGTTGGTTGCTTTAGGCGGCATGGGATTATTTGCCGGCCTTGTATGTATCTTTATTGGCACAGAACTGCGTGGCGTTCGTGAACGCTACTTCGGAAATTTGGACTGAGGAGGGTTTATGAGACGAATTATAATTGCGGCGATTCTCATGGTTATATGTGCCGTTGGTGCAACGACATCGTTTGTGGTCAATGATTTACCGAATTTCGGTGAATGGATGAAAACGAATGAACAACAGTTTAGACGACCTCCGAAACATGACGGCCCGCATAAGCATATGGATAAACCGATGATGGATGATCGGAATCAAAAGGGGCCTCAGGACGGAATGCCTCCTAAGGAAAATCCTGGTCAAGGTCCTCAAAATGGTCCTCAAGGACAGCCAAACCCTCCACAAGGACCGGTGGCTCCGCCTCAAGGTCAGCCGAATGCACCTCAAGGTCCTATGAATGGAAATCAGCCTGATGGTGCCGTGCCTCCACAAGCATCCAATACGCAACAGGGGGCAGCACAACCGAATACACAGGCTCAGTAATTATATTGAATGACTGATTGTCAAATATATATCGAATTATCGATTGCGAGTCATATAGGTGAAATCTTTTAGAGGCGTGGTCATGAAAGTGCATTCATGGCCACCATAGAGCCACACACTCTATGCTGATACATTATGTATCAAAAACTCTCTTACACACAGTAACTACACACACGCAAAAAGCGCTCCTCATTGAAGGAGCGCTTTTTGTATGTAATTAAACATGTATGACGTACAATATTGTCGGATGTTTTGATATTGTATCGGAAAACAGGAGCGGGTATAGTGTTCCGGGTATTTTACTTGATATGTTTGGATCCGCGTTCTGTCATGGCAATGCCGTCTTTACAAAGCGGGCATTCTTCAGGTTTATATGTAGGAACCTCAAGGTTTAGAAGAGCCTGTACTTTTTCTTTCGGTACACCGAATTCGGCCTTGCCGCCGGAGCGGTTGACGAGGAGGCCTACGCCTACGATTTCACCGCCGCTCTGGTTAACTACGTTGACAACCTCTTGAACGGAACCGCCTGTGGTTACGATGTCTTCTACGATGAGGACGCGGGTGCCCGGTTCAATTTTAAATCCTCGACGCAATGTCATTACGCCTTTTTCGCGTTCCGTGAAGATGGCACGGGTGCCAAGTGCTTTGCCTACTTCATGAGCCAATAGGATACCGCCGGTCATAGGTCCGATGACGAGCTCCACATTTTGATCGCGGAATCGTTCTGCCAGGTCTTTGCAAAGTGTTTCCGTGTATTTGGGATGTTGTAAGACGTTGAATTTTTCGACGTACATAGGGCTGTGTAAACCGGAGGTTAACAGAAAATGGCCTTCCAGAATAGCTTGTGTGTCGATGAGTAATTGTTTTACTTCTTGTTCTGTCATCATTTTGATAGACTCTCCATTTCTTCAATAATTAGCCGGACTGCTTCGCGAGGTTCTTCTGCCTGGGTGATAGGACGGCCTATTACGAGGCGGGAGGCACCGTCCTGAAGGGCACTTGCCGGGGTGGCGATACGTTTCTGGTCATCTGTAGTCGCAAAAGAGGGACGGATGCCCGGTGTGACGATGAGAAAATCTTTGCCGCAGGCCTGTCGAATCATTTTCGCTTCGAGGGCGGAGCATACGACGCCGTCCATGCCGCATTCCTTAGCGAGCTTTGCGAGGCGGATAACTTGATCGGAAATCGGCAACTGACCGCCTGTAGCCGTCCAAGCTTCTTCGTCAAAGCTGGTCAACACGGTGATTGCCAATAGTTTTGGACGTTCCACGCCGAGCTTTTCCGCACTTTCACGAGCCGCCTGTACCGCTGCTTTCATCATCACGGGGCCGCCCTGCCCATGAATCGTGATTAAATTAGCGCCCACATATGTCAAGGACGATACACCGTGGGCCACCGTGTTCGGTATGTCATGTAATTTCAAGTCGAGAAATACATGCTTGTCCTGTTCCTGTAAATAGCGAATCGTTTTCTCCCCTTCGGCGTAGAATAGTTCCATGCCGACCTTGTAAAAGCTGACCGCGTCACCGAGGGATGTGACGATCGCTTTCACCTCATCCATGGTGGATACGTCTAGGGCTACGATTAATCTGTCATCTGCCATGTTACAACCTCCATATTATATATATCTAAATAATTTTTACATATCGGGGCGGTCCTGTCAATGTAAATCGCCGTAAAATAGGTGACTGATAGGAACCTTCGGGCAGTAGATAATTCGAGGTTTCATGCTATAATAAATATAGTAATTGATGATAATTCTTATATATAGATTTGTGAAAGGAGTCCTATGTTAGATTTTGTTGCATTAGACTTTGAAACAGCCAATAAATTTAAAAATAGCGCCTGCTCGCTCGCCGTTATCACCGTTAAGGGCGGTCAGATTACAAAAAAGGCGTATAGCCTCATCAAGCCTCCGTTTATGAGCTTTGATGAGGAATGTATTGAAATCCACGGTATCGAACCGAAGGACGTATTGCATGAAAAAACTTTCGACCAGTTGTGGGATGCCATCTATGAAAACCACTTGAAAGGAAACATCATGGTGGCGCACAATGCCAAGTTCGATATGAATGTACTTCGCGCTACATTGGATTATTATAAGATTCCCTGGCCGAATCTTGATTATGCATGTACGGTGAAATTATCACGCGCCGTATGGCCTGATCTGGTAAACCATAAGTTGAATACGATGGCCGCCTATTTGGGGGTAGAGTTTAAACATCACTACGCTCTCGATGATGCGGAAACCTGTGCAAAGGTCGTGATGGAGGCCGCTAAACTGCGCGGAGCTGACAGTTTGCCTGATTTGCTTAAAAGTGCGGGGGTTCCGTTGGAGCCGTTTATCGATGAGAAAAATCGGTCGGCTCAGGAGGCTCTACATAAAGAGCCGGAACCGGAGCAAATGTCGTTTTTTTAACCGGTTGGAATTTGTACAGTCCTTTTGTTGTATGTCATAAATAGATTATGTTATAAATTGACTGATGAGAATATGTGCGACATATTCTATGGGGAATAGGAGGGACGATGTTAGGAAAAGAACTGTTACGATATGTGGATCATACGTTGTTAAAACCTACCGCGACGTGGGATGAGGTGAAGCAAATCTGTGCGGATGCCGTAACTTATAAAACCGCTTCCGTATGTATTCCACCTGATTTTGTAGGCGCTGCACATGAAGCCTTTCCGAAGCTTAACGTATGTACCGTTATCGGATTTCCTTTAGGTTATGAAACGACAGAGGTGAAGGTGGCCGAAACGGAACAGGCCATCCTTGACGGGGCCAATGAAATCGATATGGTTGTCAACTTGGGCAAGGTTAAGGAAGGTGACTTTGAGGCCGTTACATCGGAAATTAAAGCGCTTAAAGCCGCTTGCGGCAATAAGGTTTTAAAGGTTATTATCGAGGCGTGTTATCTGACCGATGCGGAAAAGGTCGCACTATGTCGGTGCATAACTGATGGCAGTGCTGATTATATCAAAACATCGACGGGCTTCGGTAGCGGTGGTGCCAGTATAGAGGACGTATATCTTTTCAAAAAGCATATCGGTCCTAATGTAAAGATTAAGGCCGCCGGCGGTATCCGCTCCGTAACGGATATGAAGGCCTATATTGAAGCCGGCTGTGCACGCATCGGTGCCAGCGCAGCTGTAGAACTATTAAAAAATCATTTGGATGAAGATTACTAGTAGATGATGAGATGCCACCTGAGACAGGCTTAGGTGGCCTTTTAGACTGGCGGTGATATGATGCGCATGTACGATATTATTCTGAAAAAACGGGCCGCTCTGCCATTGACGTCTGAGGAGATTCACTTTGTCATCTCCGGTTATGTGAACGGAGATATACCGGATTATCAGGTGAGTGCCTTGTTGATGACCATAGTCTTTAACGGGATGAATAAAGACGAACTCGGTACATTGACATTGGAAATGGCGAAATCCGGTCATATGGTGGATTTATCCTCGATTGATGGTGTAACCGTAGATAAGCACAGCACGGGCGGTGTAGGGGATAAAACAACCCTGATTATTGCGCCTCTTGTGGCCGCTTGCGGTGGCAAGGTAGCCAAGATGTCCGGCCGCGGTCTCGGCCATACGGGCGGTACCATCGATAAGATGGAGTCTATTCCGGGCTTGCAGACGGAGATGAAACAGGATGCTTTCATTGAACAGGTAAACCGCATCGGACTCGCCGTTATCGGACAGTCGGAAGGTCTTGCCCCGGCGGATAAAAAACTATACGCCTTGCGGGATGTGACAGGGACCGTCGACAGTATTCCGCTCATTGCATCGTCCGTTATGAGTAAGAAACTGGCATCCGGTGCACAGGCCATTCTTCTCGATGTGAAGGTCGGCAGCGGAGCATTTATGAAAACCCTGGATGATGCGCGCCAATTGGCACAGGCCATGGTGGATATCGGTAAGGCTAACGGCCGCTTTGTGAAAGCCATTCTTACCGATATGGATCGCCCTTTGGGGCACGCGATAGGAAATGCGCTTGAGATTCGCGAAGTCATCGATACATTGAAAGGCAACGGCCCTGAGGACTTAACTCATGAATGCCTTGTTATGGCGGCCCATATGCTTGTTTTAGGTAAGATCTGTGATTATGACACGGCCTTTGAAAGAGTACAACAGGCATTGGATTCCGGTGCCGCTCTTGAGCGGTTGAGGCTCATGATTTCAGCTCAAGGCGGAAATGCGCGAGTTCTCAATGATGATGGCTTGTTGCCGGTCGGTCGTTATACACGTGACGTGATTGCGCAATCAAACGGGTATATCACCCATATGAATACGGAACAATGCGGCGTAGCCTCTGTTATGCTCGGTGCAGGACGCACCGTTAAGGATGGTCCTATTGATTACGGTGCGGGTATTGTGATGCACAAGAAAACAGGTGATGCCGTTTCCAAAGCTGATGTAATCGCCACGCTCTATGCCGGTGATGAAAGTTTGCTTGATGGAGCGGAGAAGACCTATATAGATGCGATAACTATTGATGCGGTAGCACCGGGTGTGTCGAATACGATTTTGGGTATTGTTGAATGACATATATTATGTAATTGTATTATGTTATGCTGAATTGAGTTGAACTTAGTTGTATTGTGTAAACTACGTAATATTACATGTGCAATTGCAGTATTGAATAAGTATCCTGATATCTTGTTGAGATAGTAATAATCGAACATAGGAGTGTATATGCAGTTAGTACAATCGGAAAATTATCAAGTAGCAACAGAATATGTGAAGCGGCTTGGTGTCGAGGCCGTAGGAAATTTGATAAATACAGCCGTTGATGTCCGTCGTCAGTCATATAGTCCATATTCCAAATTTCAGGTCGGGGCGGCTGTATTAGGTTCGGATGGCATGACTTATAAGGGATGTAATATAGAAAATGCATCCTATGGTCTGACAAACTGTGCGGAGCGCAGTGCTATTTTTAATGCTGTCAGTCATGGATGCCGTGAATTTGTTGCGATCGCCGTCGTAGCCGATACGGACGGCCCCTGTTCGCCGTGCGGAGCTTGCAGGCAGGTGATTGCGGAGTTTAAGATTCCTTATATAGTCATGGGCAATCTAAACGGTGAATATACAGTTGTTACATTACAAGAATTACTGCCGTATTCCTTCGAATCGGCAGATATAAAAACGGAGTCGGTTTAAACCGACTCCGTTTTGTGTTATGCAGATTTGTTAATTAGAATGCAGGTACAATAGCACCTTTATATTTATCTTCGATGAATTTTTTAATTTCCGGGCTATGAAGTGCAGCCATCAATTTTTGGATACGTGGATCACTTTCATTGCCTTTAAGCACGGTTACGATATTTACGTACGGGGAATCGTTGGATTCGATAGCCAATGCGTCTTTACTGGGATTCAAGCCTACGTTCAACGCGAAGTTCGTATTGATCGCAGCCAAAGCTACATCGTCAAGTGCACGAGGTACTTGAGCAGGTTCCAACTCTACGAATTGGTATTCGTTAGGATTGGAGGCGATGTCCTGTACGGTGGACAAGATATTGCTGGAATCTTTCAGTGTGATAAGACCTTGTTTCTGTAACAATAAGAGGGCACGGCCGCCATTTGTAGGGTCGTTAGGAATAGCGATTTTTGCGCTTTTAGGAAGATCTTTCAGATCCTTGATTTGACGAGAATATAAGCCCATCGGTTCCAAGTGAACCGCACCGGCGGATACTAAAGGCAAGTTGTGCGCCTTTGCGAATTCATCCATGTAAGGTGTATGTTGGAAGAAGTTAGCATCGATTTCCTTGTCGCCTAATGCTAAATTCGGTGTATTGTAATCGCTGAATTCGGTGATTTGAAGATCGATACCTTCTTTTGCTAAAACAGGTTTAACCTGTTCTAATATTTCTGCATGCGGTACGGCCGTCGCGCCGATTTTTAAAACTTGTTTGTCGCCGCTTGCAGCCTTGTTGTTATCGCTGCTGCAACCAGCGATTAATAGGGCGCCGCCGAGAATTACGGTTGCCGCCAATGCTAAAAATTTGTTCATTAAAAACACTCCTTTTACAAGAAATTTATGTACCAAGTTTATTTAATAAATCTATACTACTAAATTATTTCCTAGTCTGCAAGAAGGTATTAGTATGAGTTATGCATAACTTAAAGCTATGGTATGAGGAACGTGAAAGTTATTTGCCTATAATCAGCCCTACAGACCACATAATCTGGTAAATCATGGCGGCGCCTGCCGTAGTCCCCATGGCTTTGTCCAATTGGAATTCGTCTGCATACATATCCAAGGTATACACTGTTTTGAATGCTAACGGTGCCGCTAAAAGAGCTAAGAGGGAAAACCATGTCATGTGTCCTACGATAATCCATGCGATAACCCACAGAAAATTAAAGATGTAGCAGATACTCATGAGATGCAGCGCTTTGTCACGGCCCAGTACAATCGGTAATGTACGACGTCCGTGGCTTTCATCATTTTTAATATCCCTGATATTATTGGTCAACATGATGGAACCGACGAGCAACGTAGAGGGAATGCCGGGGATGAGCAGAGCCCACGATAACTCGCGGGTCCATGCATAGCCTGTGATGAGTACGATGGCAAGCCCCATGGCGATACCGGAGGATAATTCGCCGAAGGGTGTACGTGAAATCGGTTTGGGCCCTCCTGAATAGAGGAAACTGATTAAGATGCACACCACGCCGACCGGCAAGTAATACCATGTAATCGTGGCCGATAAATAGAGGCCGATGACGATGGGGACGATCATTACCGTTTTGATGAGGCGCATGATGAGCGTAGGACTCATGGTTCCACGGGTGATGGATCCTGCGTTGCCGACCTTCTGGCCGTGATCGAGACCGCTTTTAAAATCTGCATATTCATTCCACATATTCGCGATGATTTGCGCGGATACGACGGCGAGGAATATGAGCACCGTATGGAATACGGCAAGGGCCGTACCGTGTGCGGCGCCAAATGCATAATAGTTGAAGGATGCCCCTAGTAGAACGGGGCCGAGGGCCGCCGCCAATGTGCGCGGCCGGGTGAGGGGGATTAATTCTTGTATCATATGGTTTATGTACACAACACGTGTACTCCTTTCTGTCTCTATGTATTGTATAGCAGAACGGGCGGGTTGTAAATTATAGCGTGCAGTAACGAAAATAATATATACAGTAGTGACGAGAGATATAGTATAATAATAAATATACGTGTTATAGAAACTTTTACATTCTATAATACTGTTTTATGATTGTTAATCAGTGAGGTGTCTTATGAAAGCTCTCAAGAAAAAACTAATAACATTGGCTTGTGCTACCTGTCTGACTGTCGGAATGGGCGCTGTTGCCTGTGCCGATACGGTTGATATGGGTTACGGCTTACAAGGAAATACTTCGGCCTCCGTGAAAGCGGTGAAGTTGGCGGATATTCCATCTGATCCAGGTATGCGCACCGCGGAACAGAATAAATTGATTCGTCAGGCAAATGATAATGCCCGTGCTCAGGTGAACGCACTTATGCAAAATCAATATTCGGTGCAGTTACCTCAACTTGAAGGTAATGTTGTAGACGGATATTCTATATATCAGTTACAGGGAGCCGATGCAAAAGGTCATCATACGGCATATTATATGACGATAGATTATTCAAAATCCATCATTGACGGGGCAATAGCCATAGAGAAAACGGTTTTAGAAAAAGGTTCCGATGCGGATAAGATAAAAGCAAATAGTAAGCATCCTTTGTCAAAAGAAATTTCGATGTACTCCAAAGCTACCGCTGAAAATAAGCTGCAAAGCGTTAAGGGTGAATCCTTGGATGGGAAAAAGCTGGCAAAGAAAATGACGGAATTTAATGCTAAGTTGCCGGAACAGTTGATTCAATCTTTCAGCCAAGCTGTTTTAGCCGATAAGAAGATGAAAGATTCTGAAAAGCAGAAACTGATCAACTGGATTACATTCGGCATTAAACAGATGAAGGTTGACGCAACGCATATGGCCTACGAGCCGGTTCAAACTCGCTACGGTACGGCTGTAAAAGGCGATCTTCGCGGTTCGCTTGGCTATGACGGATTCAAATCGCCGTTCTCACTCATCGGTTATGCGGTGCCGACAGACAAGGGCGTTTCCGTTCAGTTCCTGTTATCTGAGGATTCCAGTCATGACTACTGGGCTAACGAATTAAATCATATCTATCAGACACAATCTCTTAAGGGAGGCAAATAATATGAAATCTTTGAAAGTATTAGCATGTACCGCTTGCTTAATGGGGACTTTGACGGCTGTAGGCGTGGCAAAGGATGTACATACATTGGCGGGAACGATGACGGTACCTAATGACGTAACGATGGTGACCGCATCTCAGACGAATACCCGTAACTATGCATTAACAGAGGCTCAAAAGGCATTAAATACATCTGCAAATAAAACGAATGCTATGTTGGTTTCTCCGGAACAGTCAGTGGTGAACTTTTTACAGAATCTGGGTGTAAACTATGATGCATACCAATTACAAGGAAATGATAAGACCGGTCAGAAGGATGCCTTTATGGTCGCTGTCGATGTTAAGACCATGGCTGAGGAAATGAATAAAGGTCGCTCCATGAATCCGAATATGGCGGTGGTTATGGGGATGTTAGACCAAGGTAAATTAGATCCGGCGATGGAACAGCTCATGTTGACATCTGTGAACAATGTATTGCCGAAACAAACTACGGTAATTCCTCTAAATGAACCGATTAACGTATCCGGTCGCGATCCTAAAAAGGTTAGCGTTACCCCTAAATCACAAACTACGCTTACGGTAGAGGATACGGAGCCGATGAAACGATTGAACTCTACAAAATATCAGACGTATACGGTGGGTTCCCGCCTGTTGCTGAATAGTAGCGGTTGGCAGGCACCGTATTATGCCAAAGCGGCTCTCGTGATGAAACCGGGAAAACCGACATTGTATATCGGCCTTACAAGCGATGTACAACGCGATTATTTCAGTCCGATTTTTGATAAGGCTTTCAAGTCCATTAAATAGTTTATAATGGTTCGTTGCTTTCACAAATCATACATCATAAAAAATTATGATGTATAAGTATTACTGTGAAGTGTAATAATGGCATTTTGTGGGCAAGACTAATTTATATAGTATTTTATTTTTAGAAAAGGAGATTGATTATGAACACAATTCACACAGACAAAGCACCGGCAGCAGTAGGACCGTATTCCCAGGCAAAGGTATCGGGCGGCTTTTTGTTCGCATCCGGACAAGTACCTATCAATCCGGCTACGGCAACCGTTGTGGAAGGCGGCATTCAGGAACAAACTGAACAGGTATGCAAAAATATCGAAGCCGTATTGACTGAGGCCGGCACGGATTTTTCTAAAGTTGTAAAAACTACGTGTTTCTTGGCGGATATCGGTGATTTTAAGGCGTTTAACGAAGTATATGCCAAGTATTTCACATCTAAACCGGCTCGTTCCTGTGTAGCCGTAAAAGATCTTCCATTGGGCGTTTCCGTAGAGGTGGAAATTATTGCGGAAGTCTAATATGGATTTTGTTTCGTTGTTGCAGGCAGAGATGCGACCTGCATTCGGTTGTACTGAGCCGATTGCGCTCGCTTACGGGGCAGCAAAGGTCGCCTCTGTTTTACCTGAATTTCCTAATCGTATCCATGCACGCTGTAGTGCAAATATCATTAAAAATGTAAAATCTGTAGTCATTCCCAATTCCGGGGGGCGAAAAGGACTTATTACCGCCATCGTTCTAGGTGCTGTTGTAGGACATCCGGAACGTGAACTCGAGGTGCTGGGGGCGGCTACAGATGAAGACCGTAAACGGCTCGGCACGTTGACGGAATCCGAATTCTGTACCGTAGAACTGGCCGAGGGCGTAGACAATCTGTATATCGAGATCGTTGCTGAAAGCGATGACCATACGGCCGTAATACGTATCGAAAATGACCATACCAATGTGACATATCTGGCGCTTGACGGTGAGGTTATCTCCGAGCACGCCGATGAAAGCAAAAATAAGTCGGATACCTGCTCTATGGACTTTGACAGTATTTATAAATTTGCCAAGACAGGCGATATTTCTGAAATTATTCCTCAAATCCAACAGCAGATATCTTATAATTCGGCTATTGCGGATGAAGGCCTTAAGAACTCTTACGGTGCTAATATCGGGCAAATCCTGTTGCTTGATGAGGAAAATCTATCCCTTGAAACTAAGTGCAAGGCCCGTGCTGCGGCCGGTTCCGATGCGCGTATGAGCGGATGTCCGTTACCCGTTGTTATCTGCTCCGGATCGGGCAATCAGGGCTTGACGGTGTCGGTACCGATCATCACGACTGCTGAAGAATTGCAGAAAACGGATGAAGAACTGTATCGGGCTCTCGTTTTTGCCAATCTTCTGACGCTGTACGTTAAAACCGGTATCGGCAAACTATCCGCTTACTGCGGCGTTGTAGCCGCCGGTGTCGTCAGTGTTGCCGGGATAGCCTTTCTGAAGGGTGAAAGCAAAGAAATTATCGGAAATACCCTCGTGAACGGTCTGGCGAGCCTGTCCGGAATCGTCTGTGACGGCGCTAAACCATCCTGTGCCGGTAAAATCGCAATCTCTTTGAACGGCGCTTTTATGGGGTATAAACAGGCCCGTCTCAATAAAAACTACGAAAAAGGCGACGGCCTCGTGGCGTATTCCGTGGATGAAACCATCCGCAGCATCGGTGTCGTGGCACAAGGCATGAAAGAAACCGATGTGGTTATACTCAATGAAATGCTGAAACATTAAGAAAGTATCGATACTAGTAAGTAACTAACGATACTAAATAGAAAATAATACATTACTAAATGATGAAAATGCACCCGCTATTAAACGGGTGCATTTTATCAATAGTTTTTTATTACTCTTTAGTTATTTTTTGATTGCAAAGGTATTTTTTAGTACATCAATAGGTGACAGTTGATAGTCAAAGGAGATTTTATATTCTGATGACGTATCCATCGGTTGTGATAAGATATCGGATATTAGATTAGTCAGGTCGCGTATTTTTGAATATATTTTGACTTGCTCATCGTTAATAATAGTTTCTAATCACACGTCTAAATTATGGGATCTGGAGATTTTGTAATCCCCTTTGTGATAATCTAAATTATTACAAAGGTTTTTTATCGTCATTTTCGATATTACGTTATCAAGGCCTTTAATTGTATTTAAAAGTTTACTTTTACTACTTTCGTTTACGTCGATGACCGTTTCATTATTAATATGTGGAACTGCACCAACAATACCGTTATCCCTAACATCAGCTCTTAATTTCTCGTCCGCCATTATCATGTCCCGATCTAAGGCTTTATCCCAATAGCAATGTCTTATAGCGATACAGTCGTTTTCATCGTCATAGTATACTGTCCAGTTTTCGAATTTGTCGACATCAGTTTGTTCTACATAAAAAATTTCACGAGCATATGAATTAATAGTAAGAATATTGGACTTATAATCTATTCCACCCGGACCTTTTAGATAATACGATATAAAGTTTTCCAATCTAAGCATAGCCAATTTGATAGTTGGCTTGGATCCCACATATATACTAGAAAAATTTCCTGTTTCATATTTTTCCAAAATCGTATTTTCCAAATGTGCACTCCTTTTAAAAAGCAGTTATTTCCAACTGGAAGTAACTGCTTTTTAGTACGTTAATTTATTTATATCCGCTTTTGTCTTATACTTCCCATTTTTTCGGATCTTTTAAGAATAGTGATGCTATCAATCCTACGAGAAGGAAAGGCACCAGAGTCATCATCGCCACCGGCAAGGAGTATGTATCCGCGATGTTGCCCACAACAGGTGCGATGATGCCGCCGATTGTTTGGCTCACCCCGAGGGTGACGCCTGCGGCAAAGCCGATGCTTTTAGCTAAATAGGTTTGCCCCAACACGATGACGGGACTGTAGCTGAGCGCCTTGGCTGCACCGATAATAACCAGTAGAAGATAGCCTAGGGGTAACATAATGGTGGCGGAAAATTCCGGCACTTGCGGCAACAGAAACATGGACGGCAGCCAGAGTAGGAGGGACAGGCGGATGATTTTAATCGGTCCGTATTTGTCGCCAAGCAGACCTCCGATATAGGTCATAAAGATACCGATGCTGAAGAATACGGTGAGGGCAAAGCTGCCCTGTTCGGGGCTCGTTCCCAGTTCCCGTGTCCAGAACACAGGAATGAATGCGTTGATAACGCGGAAGTTAATAGATTGAGACAGGATGATGATAAACAGAATGCCGAAATACATCCAGTAATTTTTGAGCGGAACGGCCGGGACCGTATGATTCCTGGTTATGACGGCCTGTTCAATCGTATTCGCATGGGCTTCGATGCGCGGCATAAGGATGCATAGAATGACTGAAACGATAATTCCGACGACGGTGAAAGCTAACAGCCCGTGAGGTCCTACTGTATAAGCGATGGCCCCCGCAAAAAGTGGTCCGAAGGCAAAGCCCGAACTGCCGCCGATGGCGAAGGTTCCCATGGCCTTACCTTTTTTGCCTCCGCCGAGGCGGTTCATGATTTTGGCGCCTTCCGGATGAAAGATGGAGGAGCCGATACCTGCTAATGTGGCGCAGATAAGAAGGCTTTCATAGGACGTCACAATACCCATTACACCGATGCTGCAGGCGGACAGTAATACGCCTAATGCGATGAGTCGAGGTTGATGAATCTTGTCGGAAATGTAACCCAATAAGGGTTGTAACAGAGATGATAAAGCGGTGTTGGCCAAAATGAGGAAACCCGCCTGTTCCAACGTGAGACCGTAGGTGAAGATAAATAACGGTAATAAGGCGGGCAACACGCTCTGGCATGAATCATTAATCATGTGGCTCACGGTAATCAGATAAGGATAGAATTTCTGCATCAATTTCACTTCCCTTAAAGGATAAACATGATAAATATATTATTAAAAAAGCGCTAACTTGCGTTAGCGCTTTGTGCATGTTATGTGGCAGAGGAGGAGGGATTTGAACCCCCGCGCCGGTTGCCCGACCTACCGCATTTCGAGTGCGGACCCTTCAGCCTCTTGGGTACTCCTCCGTGCTTTACGGCGCTCTTTGAAGAAATCTTTCATAATTTGGCTACATTCATCGCCGAGGACACCTGCCGTGAGTTCCGGCTCGTGGTTTAATCCGGGATGAGATAGCACATTGAATAGTGATTCTACCGCGCCTCCTTTGTAATCGCTCGCACCATATACAACCCTGTCGATACGACTGTTGATAATGGCGCCGGCGCACATCGGACACGGCTCTATCGTAACATACAGGGTACATCCAGTCAACCGCCAACGCTGCAGGCTTTCACAGGCCTCGCGAATGACGAGAATTTCGGCATGAGCCGTCGCATCATGATCCAGTTCGCGGCGGTTGTGATGGCGGGAAATAATCGTATCGTCGTGTACCAAGATTGCTCCGATGGGAATCTCGCCCAATTCATAGGCCTTACGGGCCTCAATGAGGGCTTCTTGCATATATTGTTCATCTTTTGTCATGACCATACCTCTTCATGTATAATATTTTACATAAAGTCTATCATAGTGTGAAGAGTTATGCGAATAGATTGTGTGGGGGAATTATGGATATTATATGGTATATATTCGATATGATCGGGACGATTGCTTTTGCCGTATCCGGCGCCCTTGTGGGGGTGGCGCGGAAAATGGATATCTTCGGTATGTCCGTTCTCGCTCTGGCGACGGCCATCGGGGGCGGTATTGTCCGCGATGTATTGCTCGGCTATTTTCCGCCGAACTCGCTGCGGAATATCGTGTATGTAACGGTGGTCATTGCGGTGACGATTATCGTATTTATTATCTACAGCAGCCGATATCGACGGCAGGTGATGGGGCCTCGCAGTCGGGCCAGTTATCTGTTTGCCGATGCGGTGGGGTTGGCATCCTTTACGGTGACCGGCGCATCTGCGGGCTATACATTGTATCCGGACTTACCGATTTTTATCGTTCTTCTCGGGACGATAACCGCCGTCGGGGGAGGCATTATTCGGGACATGCTGGCGCAGCGCATTCCGTCCGTTCTGAAAGAAGATGTATACGCCTTGCCCAGCATTATCGGCGGCATCGTCTATTACGTTATGGTCATGTACGGCTGGACCGGACAGGCCGTGTATGGCTCTTTCAGTATCGTTCTCATTATACGCCTGTTGGCCATCAAATATCGGTGGAGTTTGCCAAAGGTTCGGTAAGTGCTATAATCGTAGTAATAAGGATTTCATAAAACTGTCAGAAATTAAAGGTATTATAAAGCAGTTATTTCTGCGGGTTACATTGGCCCGCCTATGGAGAAGGAGTTTATATATGACTAATAAGTGGTTGAAAGTGGCCCTCATGGCAACAGCTATTGCTACAGGTACGTCCATCTATGTTGATGCGGAAACCGTTTTGTATGTACCGCAAGATGATCGTCCTGTAAGTTTACAGTACACCGTTGATACGGCGCGTGAAGCGGGGATGACCGTGTTGACACCACCTCAGAATCTGATTTCCGGCAAGACTTATCAAGGTCAGGCGGACAAAATCTGGGACTGGGTCGAACAGAATGCCGGTCGTGCAGATGTTATGGTATTGAGTACGGACTCCCTTATTTACGGCGGTCTTGTTGATTCTCGTAAGCATAATATTCCTCTCAGTGTATTGCAAAATCGGTTGAAACGAATTGAAGGCTTAAAGGCGCGTCATAGAAATGTGCGCATTTACGGTTTCGGTACGGTAATGCGCTCCCCTCGTGCCAGCGGTGGCGGTACGGAGCCGGCATATTACGCCGAATACGGTCCGACTATTTTCCAAATTGCCGCATTGCAGGACAAGATGGATGCAGGTTCCTTGACGCAGGAGGAAACGCAAAAATTGATGAGCCTTCAAGCTTCCGTGCCTGTGGAATATCTGCAGGACTGGTTTGAACGTCGTCAAAAGAACATGAAGGTCAATAAGGGCTTAATTGATGAAACCCGCAGCGGCGTATTCGATTATTTCGCATTGGGCCATGATGATACATCTCAATTATCTCAGTCCGCGTTGGAAGGTCGCTATCTGAATTCCTATTCAAAGGATATTCCTGTTGAAAAATATGGCAGCTTCCCGGGGGCCGATCAACTCGGCTTGTTGTTGATGGCTCGTTCCCGTACCGATGAAAGTGCGGAAAAACCGACATTCTCCGTGATTTATCCTCTCGGCGGCGCCGGTAAAACCTTGCCTGGATACGAAGATCAGACCGTTGATAAGACGATTGCGGAACACGTGCAGGCTGTAGGCGGTACGATGGTAACGCAAGGCAAGCCGACGGTTTTATTGGCTGTGAATACACCGCTTACAACAAGTACGGGGGAATCTGAAAACTTTGAAAACTTCCCGATGATCTCTAAATCCACCAATGCCTTTGTCGATCGCATTCAACAGGCGATTGATTCCGGTGTCAATGTGAGTGTTGCGGATATCGCCTATAATAATGGTGCGGACAATACATTGGTATCCGCTATGTATAAACGCGATATGCTTTATAAAATCGCTGCCTATAACGGCTGGAATACGGCAAGTAATACGGTAGGTTATGCGATTGCGCAAGGCCTGCTGCTCAAAACTATGAGCCCTGAAAGCCATCGCAACATGTTGACGCAACAGTACTTGGATAACTGGGCTTATCAGGCGAATATCCGTAAGGATATTTACCGGATGCAGGATTCTATCCGCACGGATAACGTCCGCTATTCGGGCGAGCTCAATGAACGTCTTGAAAGCTATCTCGGCGAACGCATTCAGGATTTCGCTGAAAAATATCTTAAGGTAAATCCTCGTACGGTGAAAGCTACATTCCCATGGGGTCGTTTATTTGAAACGGATATCACCGTTTATGATAAACCGGTAGTTCCTCTTGAAAAAGAATTGCGTCTAAAACGCGAAGCAGAAGCGAAGGCTAAGGCGGAAGCAGAGGCTAAGGCAAAAGCGACAGGTCAAAATGGACAAGCTGTGCAACCGGCTCAACCTGCACAACCGACACAACAAAAAACAGAAACAGCGCCTTCGAATGTGGTAACACAACCGGCTACGACTTCTCAAGGTCCTCGTCTTGTGCCGACACCGGCCGCTGCACCGGGACATTAATGAAACGAGCATGGTTATGAAAAAGGCATTTTTACCGGAAATTACCTATATGCGCGGACTCTGCATGCTCGGTGTTATCGGCATTCACGTAGGGGCCTATGCATTGCAAAATCCTTTTGTAAATTTACAGCTCATCGGCGTGCTGGAAATTCTGTCACGCTTCGGAGTTCCTGCGTTCTTTTTTCTTTCTGCCTTCGGTTTGTTTTATCACACCTCGGTAGAGGGACCATTCTCATATAAGGAATTTATGCACCGCCGCATTCAGGTGGTGCTATTTCCATATATTGTATGGTCGTTGTTTTATCTGCTTTATGCAGCGGCGACATCTCATAATTTCGCGAATCTGCATCCGGGACCGCTGGCCGTGAATATGTTGTTCGGCACATCCATGTACCATCTGTATTTTATGGTCATCCTTTTGTGGTTCTATGTGATGATGCCGATATGGCGCGTCATGGTGAAAGTCATATTGAAACGGCCCGTGCTGTGGCTGTCGGTTCTTTTGGTGCTACAGGTGGGTATCGATTATGTATCATCTTACATGCTCGGGGCGTGGGTGACACAATATTTCGGCGACCGGCCGGCTATCAAATATCTTTTAGATATGCGCCTCAATTACTGGGTGATTCACTATGTTTGGATTTTTCTTTTGGGTGCCGTTTGTGCCGAGCGATATGATGTGGTGCGTGAGTATATGTGGCGTTACCGCTATGCATTGGCCGTCGGTGCGGTGGGTTCGGCATTGCTCATGCTGGGGGCCTACTACTATGTGATGGATGTATGGCATTACACCGTGCTTGAAGCAATTTATACGGTACATCAAATGAGTCCGATGGGGGTTCTCTATACGGGGCTCGGTACTCTGTTCAGCTTGTTTTTGTTTCAGACGGTACCGCTCAACGTGACGTTGGAGGCCTTCTGGTCTCAAATCGGGGATACATCCTACGGTGTGTATCTGGTTCATCCGTTTTGGCTGCTCATCCTGTCCGGTCTGATGGCAAAATATAATTTAACATATACGGTTATACACGTTGTCGCCATGTATATCATGGCATTGGGCTTGTCGTATCTGACGACCCTTGCGTTGGATCAGTTGCCTAAACAGGTGCGACGTTTTGTATTGGGCCGATAATTATCCGCCGGGCATAGTTTTTTGCTATGCTATGCCGGCGGATTTTTTTATGGAAAAATATTATCTTTCACAAAGTAAAGTGTGAAAATTTAAAAGCAATTATGATATAATAAATTCATGATGATTGCTATTAGAAATAGAGTAACGATATAGAAAAAGAGGTGCTCCTATGCAAGAATTAACATATTTTAACGGCGAATTCGTCGAAGCCGGCGCCAAGGTAGTCAGTATTGATGACCGAGGCTATCTGTTCGGCGACTCCGTATATGAAGTGGTACGCGTTGTAAATGGACGTTGTTTTGCCTTATCGTATCACCAGGATCGCCTGTATCGGTCTATGCGTGAAATGGATATTCCTGTTAAAATGACACCTGATGATTTGACGGAGTTGCATGAGATACTGATTGAACAAAGTGAAATCAAGGACGGGTATATTTATTTGCAGATTTCTCGTGGCGTAGCCCCGCGTCATCATGCCTATGATCGGTCTAAGTTGGAGCCGCAGATGCTTATGTCCATCCGTATTCTGGACATGGAAGCGGTTAATAAATTAGGGGAAGGTGTAAAGGCGATTGCCTTACCTGATGAACGTTGGGGTCATGTGGATATTAAGACGACCAACCTGATTCCGAATATTTTGGCTCAAACAAAGGCGGAAAAGAAATTTGCTTATACGGCCATTTTGTTCCGTGACGATATTTGTACAGAAGGTGCGACGTCGAATGTGTTTGCCGTGAAAGACGGTATTTTGTACACGCATCCGGCGGATAATCACATCTTAAAGGGGATTACACGTCAAATGATTCTGACCCGTGTTGCACCGTCATTAGGCATTACACTTATTGAAAAGGAATTCGACCGCGCCTTTGTGGATGATGCGGATGAATTATTCTTTACCGATACGATTGGCGGTGTTATTCCAATCATCAAACTGGATCGCAATCCTGTATCCGGTGGTAAACCGGGTGCCGTCACACTACGGCTTCGAGAAGCATTACAAAAGTTGATGGAAGAAGGGCTCCCTTGACAGGTGTCTTGGTATCCGTTGTATAAACAGATATCCGGTTTTCCGGCATTATTAAAAATAATGTTATTGGTGTACTCTGTTGTGATAACCTGTGGTCAGGTTAAACTAGTTTAGCATTTACTTTCATAAGAAAGGATAGTATTTTGATAGAATTACAACACATTAGTAAAGTCTATGAAGGTGCTAATCGTGTGGAGGCCTTGAAGGATATCAATCTTACCGTCAAGGAAGGTGAAATCTTCGGTATTATCGGTCAATCCGGTGCCGGCAAGTCCACATTGATTCGCTGCATTAATATGCTCGAAGCGCCTACATCCGGTTCCGTTATCGTAAACGGAACTGATTTAACGAATCTTGGAAAATCCGATTTGCGTAAGGCGCGCAAACAAATCGGCATGATTTTTCAACATTTTAATCTGTTATCATCCCGTACCGTATACGATAACGTAGCGTTCCCATTGGAACTGCAAGGCATGAACAAATCGGAAATCAAGGAACGTATCATGCCGATTCTCGATATCGTTGGCCTTACGGAACGTATGAATAATTACCCGTCTCAATTATCAGGCGGTCAGAAGCAGCGTGTCGGCATCGCCCGTGCATTGGCGTCCAATCCGAAGGTTCTCCTTTGCGATGAAGCGACATCCGCGCTCGATCCGCAGACGACGGACTCCATTTTAAAATTACTGAAGAATATCAATGAGAAGATGGGGCTTACTATCGTCCTCATCACTCATGAAATGCATGTTATTCGCGAAATCTGTGACCGGGTGGCTGTCATTGAAGGCGGCGTAATCCTCGAAGAAGGCAGCACTATTGAGGTGTTCACACATCCTCGCGAGAATACGACAAAGGACTTTATTAGTTCCGTCGTGAGTGATAATCTGCCTCCTGAAGCACTTGCACATCTGGAACTGCATGATCAATGGATTGGCGGTACTGCACCGCTGGTACGTCTTAAATTTACGGGGCAAGCTACAGATGAACCTGTCGTGGCAGGACTCGTAAGACGGTTCGATTTAGATGTCAGCATTCTTTTCGGTGGCATCGATTACATTCAGGATACGAGTGTAGGGCGTCTTATCGTCATATTGAACGGTGACCCTGAAAGGGCGCAGGAAGGGCTTGAGTATATCAGAACGTTGCCAATTGAAAGCGAGGTGATCGGTTATGTCAGAGCAAGTCATTAATCTACTCATAACCGGTACCTTGGATACATTGCAGATGACCGTTGTCTCTACGGTAATGGCGATGTTACTGGGCATTCCGTTAGGTGTTATTCTCGTTGTTACTTCAAAGGGACATATTCTCGAAAATGCCGCTTTGAATAAGGTGTTGGGGGCCGTAATCAATGCGGTTCGTTCCGTACCGTTTATCATTTTGATGGTTGCCATCATCCCGTTTACACGTATGGTGGCGGGTACTTCTATCGGTACGACGGCGGCCTGCGTGCCGTTGACCTTGGCGGCTATTCCGTTCCTGGCACGTCTTGTGGAAACATCGATTAAGGATATTAACTTCGGTGTTATCGAGGCGGCTCAATCGATGGGGGCCAGTCCGATTCAGATTATCTGGAAGGTATTGTTGCCGGAAGCCTTGCCGACTATTATCGACAATGTAACGGTTCTTATCGTGAACCTCATCGGCTACTCGGCGATGGCCGGCGCTATCGGCGGCGGCGGTCTCGGTGATATTGCCATCCGGTACGGCTATCAACGTTTTCAGGCGGATATCATGATTGCGACTATCATTATTTTGGTTATCCTCGTGCAGGTAATTCAGATGATCGGTGACGGTCTATCTAAAGCGATGAATAAGAAATAGGAGGTACTTATGAGCATAAATGAGAAATTAAGAAGCCTACAAAATGATGAATTATTCACCGCTATCCTGACCTTGAAAAATATTGAAGAATGCTATGCGTTCTTTGAGGATATTTGCACGGTCAACGAACTCAAGGCATTATCTCAACGCTTGCAAGTGGCTAAAATGTTGCGTTCCGGTGACAGCTATGAAACAATTGTAGAGGAAACCGGGGCCAGTACGGCTACAATCAGCCGTGTGAAACGATGTTTGGTATATGGTGCCGATGGATACACATTGGCCTTAGATCGACTCGGGGTACAATCAAATACATAAAGCATGACAACGGTGGCCTTCGGCGACCGTTGCTGTACTATGTGAAAAGAGGAAATCTATGGATTGGCTAATAGGAATAACGGGATTACCCTATGATATGTTAGTGCTTATGTTGCTCTGTGTGGCAGGCGCTTTCGCGGGATTTGTGGACTCCATCGTCGGCGGTGGCGGGCTCATTTCCGTGCCGGCTATGCTGCTTACGAACTTGCCGCCCAGCGTGGCTCTCGGCAGTAATAAACTATCCAGCATTTTTGGCGCCGGCAGCGCATCCATCACGTTCTTGCGCAACGGTATGGTCGACTTCAGCCTGGTTCGTAAACTTTTACCGTTTACCTTTATAGGTTCCATGATCGGTACCGTTGCTGTCGTATCGCTGCCGCCGCTCTATGTAAAACCCATTATCATCATTCTTCTTGTAGGTGTGACGCTGTTTGTGGTGTTCAAAAGAAACTGGGGCGAGGTGAACCGTACATCGCAAGTGATGGGACGGGCTTTATATGTTTGTATGGCCTTCGCCCTTGGCATCGGTATGTATGATGGTTTTATCGGACCGGGGACCGGAACATTTCTCATCATGGGTTTTATTTTTACGGGATTTGATTTTCTTCACTCTTCGGCGAATGCGAAGATTTTAAATTTTACCAGTAATTTAGCATCGCTTATTGTGTTTTTCTATCTTGGGCATGTACAAATTTATTATGGATTGGCGGCGGCCGTCGGTCAGGTGATCGGTGCGTATATAGGCTCGCAGCTGGCCATCATGAAAGGTTCGTCTCTGGTGCGTGTCGTGTTTTTATTGGTAACGACTGTCATGCTCATAAAATTGGTGTTTGATTATATTACGAACTTATAGGAGGGCTAGGTATGCCTCATAAAAGTGATGTACAGGTGGCATTGATTAGCGGTGGTACGTCGGGCATTGGGTTTGCTACGGCGGAACTATTGTTGAAGGACGGCTGGTGCGTAGCTATCAACGGTCGTAATGAACGGGAAGGGCAGAAGGCGAAAATGAAATTGCGCCGCTTTTCGTCAAAAGTGCGCTTTGTGCAAGGTGATGTATCGAAAATAGAAGATTGTCAGCGTATTGTAAAGGAAACGGTAAATTTCTTCGGCGGTATTTCGGCACTCGTGACTGCTGCGGGGTATTATGAAGAAGAACTTCTGGCGGATGTGACGGAAGCCGCTTTTGACGAGATGTTCGGCACCAATGTGAAGGGCACCGTATTCTTATGCCAGGCTTCGTTGCCTTATTTACGATTAGCGAAGGGCAGTATCGTAACGGTGGCCAGCGATGCGGGGCTTCAAGGAAATGTGGCATGTTCCGTATACGGCGCATCTAAGGGGGCTGTGGTCAGCTTTACTAAATCACTGTCTTTGGAAATGGCGCCCCACGGGGTGCGGGTCAATTGCGTGTGTCCCGGGGATGTAGATACATCATTGGTGGATAAACAAATCGCCCATGCTCATCAGGATATGGCAACCGCAAAGGCGGAAATGGGGCAGCATTATCCGTTGGGACGCATCGGAAAACCGCATGAAATCGGTGAAGTCATCGCATTCTTGTTGAGCCGTAAGGCTTCGTTCGTAACCGGTGCGGCGTGGACCATAGACGGAGGTCTTACAAGTTGGTAAAGATTTCCCTCATAATGATGCTTTTCGATATAAACCATTTACGGTGGCAAATATAAAATTTCATTTCACTTCTACACATAGAATGGTATAATAATACTAATAATATGACCTATAGTTGGTACACAACAAAGGAGAATAATTATGGCGGAATATAATGGCGTAACACTTGAGCCTCTTATGGACGGTTCTCAAGATCGTGATTATCAAGTTGAACAATTTATTTTCTGGGGGGCAGGTCGTGCGGCAGCATTGGCTTTATCTCCAAAATTCAGTAATGTTGCGCTATGTGCTAATGCAACATATATGGTAACGCGCATTGCCCATTTATATGATGTAGAATTACAAACAGGTGCCGTTGTAGGCTTTGTAGGTGGTTTGAGTACGGCTGTAGCGACTGCCGCTATATCCTTATTGATCCCTGTGAAAGCTGTCCGCATACCTGTGGCTATCGGATTGACGTATGCAATCGGCAAGATTGCACATATCTGGATTCAGGACGGTATGCCTTCCGATATTGAACGCTACAAACCCATGGTTGCGGAATTCTTTGAAAACGGCAAAGCGATGGCCTCCGAAATTGCCCGCGATGCAGCGACCAGCATTCCTTTCACGCAAGGTCAACGCGACGTGTGGGCCGGTATTGCCAATGAAACAGGACTGGCGAAGGAAACTTTGAAACAGGTCTATGATGATAAGGTAAGTCCGGCCATTGAAAAGTGGAATAACGAAACGAAGTATCAACTCCATGATAATGCCGCTGAAGTTGTGGCAAAGGTGTCCGATGCGGCGAAGGAAAAATACGAATCGGCGAAGGACGGATTTGAGACTGCTAAGGAATTAGCTAAAGGCGGAGTGGAGGTAGCAAAGGCTTCGGCTCAAGTGGCTGTGGAGAATGCGAAAACCACGGCTACGAACGTCGTAGGCACTGCTAAGGAATCTGCGGGTCAGGCGATCTCTACGGTAAGGGAAACCACAAGGGCCAAGTTTGACGAATTTCGCAGATAAGCATTGAAGGATTAATGTGATGAATCCATTAAAAATCATTAAATACGGTAAGTTTCTCAGTGAATCCAGATTCGTCGCCTTTCTCGGGCGGTATGGTAAGAAACTTGCCTTTGTACAACAAGCGGTGACCTTGTTTTTCTGTTTGCGGGACGAGGATACGCCGAAATATGTGAAAGCCGTTATTGCCGGTGCCCTGGGATATCTTGTGTTGCCCATTGATATAGTTCCCGATACGATTGCCGTTTTGGGATGGCTAGATGATATGGCTGTACTCGGGATTGCGTATAAGGTTGCCAATCGATATATCAAGACCAGTCATCAGCAACAAGCAAAGAAATTTTTCCCTTTTGGTGGCAATGGGTAAACTTTCACCAATTAAGGCAGTTTAATCCTGTTGTGATTGAACTGCCTCTATTTATTTGACACCCTATAGCAATAGATATACAATGAAATTTGTATTCTGTTTAAGAAGGAAAGATTTATGCATATTGCTTCAATACATGTACGTTTTTATGAAACCGATATGATGGGTATTGCACACCACAGTAATCATTTCAGATGGTTTGAAATGGCCCGCATCGAGTTTCTCCGTCATATCGGGGTGACATTGTGGGATATGATGAATCGGGATATCGTGTTTCCCATTATGAATGTATCCTGCGATTATAAAGAACCGGCCAGATTTGATGATGAAATTCATATTGAGACCTACCTGGTCAAGATGACTCGTGCACAGATGGTTTTCCGCTATCGCATGCGTCGTGCCTCTGACGGTGCATTGCTTGCGACGGGCGAAACGAAGAATGCGTTCATGTCGAAATCGACGGGAAAGATCGTACGGCTGGAGGATACCTTTTATCAACCCATGTTAGCAGCTGTCGAGGAGATGCATCATGAGTAAGCGACAACAATTGCCCATCGGCGTCTTTGATTCCGGGGTCGGAGGTCTATCCGTATTAAAGGTATTACAAGAACAGTTTCCTAACGAAGATTTTGTTTATATCGGTGATAATGCGAATAATCCTGTAGGAAATCGCAGTGATGATGAAATCACCGCGTTGGCATGCCGCAT
The DNA here is from genome assembly GCF_900187285.1 of Veillonella rodentium. Classification (NCBI taxonomy): domain Bacteria; kingdom Bacillati; phylum Bacillota; class Negativicutes; order Veillonellales; family Veillonellaceae; genus Veillonella; species Veillonella rodentium. The sequence goes on from NZ_LT906470.1 coordinate 511,787, forward strand.
TGCGGATGCGTTAGAAAATCAGCCTGTGAAGTTGATTGTCATCGCCTGTAATACCTTTACGGTGGTGGCTTTGGATGCGGTGCGTGAGCGTGTGTCCGTGCCGGTTATCGGCGTATCTCAAGGGGTGAAGAGCGCTATCGCTGCCAGTAAGAGCAATACTATCGGTATCATGGCTACGGTGGCGACGGTAAACAGTCATATTCACAAACATGTAGCCCTTGAGGTGGATCATGAGGTTCTCGTTTGGGAACAACCTTGCCCCGAGCTGGCGGGATTAATCGAGCAGGGCCATTTAGATGATTATTCTGTGCGTGATGTATGTAGTGAATATTTACAGCCTCTTTTATCACGAGAAATTGATGTGGTCGTCCTCGGATGTACCCATTTCCCGTTTGTACAGTCTCTGTTGGAGGAACTGACGGAGGGGCGAATTCGTTTTATCGATCCCGCTTTTGAAACAAGTGAACTTGTGAGGCGTACATTAGCCGGAAATGATTTGTTCAATCCGCAGGAAACATCGGGCTCTGTGAATTTGTATTTCACGAAGGATATCGCTTTAGGCGATACGTTGAGCGCATCCTTTCTTGATACAAGTCGCAGAACTATAGAGTATATTACATTGTAAAGGAGATGTCCTTATGTGGTTATATAATATCCTAACTGCAGTAGTTGCCATTATCGTAATTATTGCGGCGCTGTACTTATTATTTCGTTTATTTGTCCTTAAACAAGGCGATGAGCATATTGTGTTACTGCCGAAACGGAAAACGAACTTTCAACTATTGGATATGACATTTGATAGCATTACATTGTTCTGTGATATTCCGTTTGTAAATAAGGGGCGTCAGAACGGTACTATAATGGATTTATTCCCTCGTCATCTCTTGCCGGAGGAACAGTTTGATGCGGTGAAAGTAGAGTCCTGGACGATGGATATGAATCGTCCCCGTAACGACGGTTACTTTGAATCCGTCATCATCGAACCACGTAAGGGCGGTACAATTCGTCTATATGTAACATTGAAAGCTAAGAATGGCAACATTCGGGACGCTCTTATCGGTTTCCCTTACATGAATATCGATATCGTATACCAGGTGGTCGGTCGTGAAGACTGGCATATTGCGAAAGATCGTGTACGATTGACACCGGAAGAGTTAGAAGCCGCATTAGGGCATTAAGGAGGCAGCTATGGCAGAGTTAGAATTGGTTACGGTTCCTACGCGTATACTGACAGATAATGACGACATCGTGGATGCCATTATTGAATACGGCGGACATAATATAGGACCTGAGGATATCGTGTGCGTAGCGGAATCCGTTGTGGCGATTACGCAGGGACATTTCACCCGTCCGGAAGAGTTAACGCCGTCCTGGCAGGCTCGTCTCATCAATCGTTTTGTACCTGCAGAGGGGTCCATGAGTTCCGTTTACGGCATGCAGGCGGCTATGGAAATTGACGGTAAATGGAAAGTTCTGGGTGCCTTTATCCTTGGCGCCCTTGCGAAAATATTTAGAAAAAACGGCGTGTTTTATTCCATTTCCCGTGCCGCGGCCCTTGCCGACGACGTAACGGGTACCATGCCGCCATTCGATAAACATATTGTATACGGTCCGAAAAATCCGGATAAGGTAGCGGAGAAAATCGTGTCCCGTACCGGTTGCTACGGTGCCGTTGTAGCGGATGTTAATGACTTGAAGCGCTCCGCCGTACTCGGTACGAGCAGCGGCGTTGACGCCGGTAAAATTGCAAAGCTTTTGATTGATAATCCGTTCGGTAATGACAGTCAAATGACTCCGATTGTTATCATCAAGAATTACGCATCTGTATCTGCGAAATAACAGAAGGCTGTACTCGTCTCATAGAGATGAGTACAGCTTTTTTTATTGTGTTCCGATTGATTTTCTGATTAACCGATTATATATTTTCTAGCGATCTGATCGGTATAGGAGGCTTTATGTTACTAGGACTGGATGTGGGCGGTACTTTTACGGATGCGGTCATCATTGAAGGACATCGTGTGATTGCATCGGCAAAAGCGCGCACAACAAAGGATAATCTTATGGACGGTATCGGTGCAGCCCTTGATGCGGTGTTACAGTCATTGCGTACTCATGCCGCTAAGACAGGCGAAGATGATAGTGTGATGAAATCTATCGAGCAGGTTACTTTATCTACGACTGTTGTGACCAATACGATTGTGGAACATAAGGAAAAACCTGTAGATTTGTATGTTATTACGGGGCCCGGGATGAATGTGGACCATAGTTTTCCCGTACGACCACAATATATAAAGGGATATACGGACCACCGCGGTATTGTAGTGGAAACATCCGTAGTGGATATTTCTGCTAATCGACATAAACACAATCTGGCAGCCGTATCGGCAAAGTTCGGTGTTCGTAATCCGCAAGAGGAACTATTCGTGGCGAATCAGCTGAAACCACATTACGATGTGATTTCGACGGGGAGCAGCCTCAGCGGATCCTTAAATTTTCCGCGGCGTACAATCAGTGCTTATTTTAACAGTGCGGTTACACCTGTATTCACATCATTTAAAATGAGCGTTGAAGAGGCTTTACGAAAACGTAATATTACAGCTCCTTTATATATCCTTAAGGCGGATGGCGGCTCGCTGCCGATTGCGCATATGAAGTCACGTCCTGTTGAAACTGTTTTCACGGGGCCGGCCGCGACAGTACTGGGGCTGTATGCCTTGAGAGCGGTCGGAGACAGTCATACGGTGGCATTAGATATTGGTGGGACTACGACGGATATATCCTTGTGGAAACAGGGACGCCCTCTCATGACGAAGAACGGTGTTTCCATCCGTGAATATCCGAGTGCCGTCCGGTCTTTTGCGGTAACCTCTGTCGGTATCGGCGGCGAGTCCGTGGTACGCATTGAGGACGGGGGTTTAACCGTAGGTCCTGAACGCGTGGGTCCGTCAGCGGCGCTCGGCGGTAAGGAACCGACCTTGGGGGATGCTCTTATCGTGTCGGGCTTTGCCCGATATGGTGATGTGAAGTTGGCCGAAGAGTCAATACGTGCCTTGGATAGTTCATGTCCGGTGGAGGAATCAGCTCAAAAAATTATACATACCGCACTTCAGACTATTCAATGTGGTATCGAAGATGTTGTGGCGGCGGAAAATAAACGTCCCGTTTATGTGGTGGCGGATATCGTGAATCCCGATCTATTTAAACCGGCTCAGCTTGTGGTAGTAGGGGGAACGGCATCGAGCTTAGGTGAAAGTATAGGAACATATCTGAACTTACCGGTTACCATTCCGGATAATGCGGCTGTGGCCAATGCCATCGGTGCGGCCGTGGCTTTATCGACCATCGAGATCACCGTTCATGTCGATACGAAGAGACGTATGCTCGTTGTTCCCGAACTGGGTATTAAGGAAGCGAATTGCACATTGCGTCGTGGTGACGATGTAGTCGATTACGCTAAAACTTTATTGTATGCTGAAGCTGACCGATTGGGTCTCAATCATCATCAGGATGTAGAGATCATCAGTCTGGAGGATTTTCCTGTAGTAGAGGGCTGGCGATCGCTGGAGCGTTTGATTACGGTGAAAGTACAACTTGAAGCGGGGGTGAAACATCATGTGGAATAAAGGCTTGTCATATCGTAGGCGTCATGGATTGATCTCTAAAGGACATTCTATAAATGATAAACACCCGGATGGGAATCCATATGCGATATATAATGCAGGTCAGCTACAAGCCGGTATGAAACCTGTCGAGGCGGTAGAAGACCGTCAGACATTAGGGCTCGTATTTTTCCCTGCCTTTGACTGGAAGATTTCCGAAACCCATCCGGAACGGCAGGAACGCCTGCTTTATACGCGAGACCAGATCGTAGAGGAGGGCTTGCTGGATCTCTCTAATATTCGTGAGTATAACCCGGTCGTAGCCGATTGGGATACGATTGAACGCGTTCATGTAGGGGCCCCTGATTTGGCTTCCTGGGTAACGGAAGCACATCGAGTGTCAGCCGGAGGTGCTATTGCAGCGGCAGACGCCGTATTATCCTGTGAAGTGGATCGTGCATTTGCACTCGTGCGGCCCCCGGGGCATCATGCGATGTCCATGGTTCACGGCATTCGAGGTTTTTGTACCATTAATATTGAAGCCGTCATGATTCAGCATATGCGTCAACAATATGGAATCAAGCGGATTGCCGTGGTGGATACGGACGTGCATCACGGCGACGGGACGCAGGATGTGTTTTATCACGACCCCGATACATTGTATATCAGCTTTCACCAGGACGGGCGGACATTATATCCCGGGACGGGTTTTATGGACGAGTTCGGCGGACCTCAAGCCGTCGGCGGGAATATAGATATTCCGTTGCCGCCGGGCACGGGTGATGAAGGTCTGCTAACGGTGATGCGAGAATTGGTATTGCCTATTTTGGAGGATTTCAAGCCGGATATCGTCATCAATTCTGCGGGACAGGATAATCATTTCAGCGATCCGTTGGCGAATATGCAGGTGACCGCAAAGGGGTATGCGGAACTGGTCGATTTATTGCAGGCGGATATAGCCGTTCTTGAAGGCGGTTATTCGGTGCAAGAAGCGTTGCCGTATGTCAATACGGGTATCATTTTATCTATGGCGGGGCTCGATTACAGCAAGGTTATTGAACCCGCATTTGACCCTGTGCGTTATAAACAGTCAAAGGATGTCACAGTATATATTGATGATCTCATATCGAAATGGAAGGTACAGTGGGCGAATCGATATGATATGGCTGAGGCGGAGCGTTTAGGATCAGGTCCCATATGGTCCGATTATCGCAATATTTACTACGATGAAACGGGGGTTCAGGAGGAACGTATCGAAAAAGTGCGTATGTATGAGGATAAGGTAGGGTGGCACAGTGTTTTATCACGCGGTCAATATGGACCGTACGGCCCGCAAAGTGTCTATGCCATGTTTATCCCTTGGCAGGCTGATGAGGACACGAGGCATGATGCGGTAACGGAGGCGAAACGCGCCAAAATAGAAGGCGGTGCCGACCGTTATGTCGTTGTGGATCCTTTAGGCATGGGGCAATATGAATTATGATTGCTCGAAAGTACTGAGGGATATATCCTCTGTGATGTAAAATAGAAAAAATATGCTATAATAAAGCTAACGGCGCCCCTTTGTGAAGGGGCGTTCTATCTGTATAATTTTAGAATGGTGAGGTTCCTATGCGCAGCGATAACAGAACAGCGGGTCAGTTACGACCTATTAAGATTACACGGCATTTTACGGAATATGCAGAAGGGTCCGTATTAATCGAGTGCGGCAAGACGAAGGTCATTTGCACGGCTACTGTTGAGGATTCCGTACCGCGTTGGCTGAAAGGGACAGGTCAAGGCTGGGTGACAGCGGAATATTCTCTGTTGCCTCGCTCCACTCAGACGAGGGTCAGCCGTGAGGCGGCAAAAGGGAAACAGACGGGGCGCACCGTTGAAATCCAGCGTCTTATAGGGCGTGCGTTGCGCGCCGTCGTGGATCTTAACGCCCTCGGAGAACGGTCCATAACCGTTGACTGCGATGTCATTCAGGCGGATGGAGGCACCCGCACCGCATCTATTACCGGTGCATTCGTGGCGCTTGTTGATGCGGTGGATTTCACCTTCGGCGGTGCAGGAAAGTTCCCGATTACCGACTTCTGTGCGGCGATTTCCGTGGGAATCGGCTCTGACGGTCCTATTACCGATCTTTGTTACGAAGAAGATAGCGCTGCGATAGTAGATATGAATGTGGTGCGCACCGGTTCCGGTAATCTGGTAGAGGTGCAGGGGACCGGTGAACACGGTACTTTTAATCGGGATGAGCTCAATGCATTGCTCGACTTAGCGGAGGCCGCTACTGATGAATTGATGGCGAAACAACGTGAAGTCTTAGGTACTACGGCAAATAAAGTCGGCAAAGAATTTCCGACGGCACCGGAGGTATAATATGGAAACTATTGTATTGGCGACGGGAAATAAAGGTAAAATCCGTGAATTTAAAGAGGCTTTTTCACATCTGTCCATTGAATGTGTACCGGTGAAAGATGTCATCGATATCGATGAACCGGAGGAAACGGGTACTACCTTTATGGAAAATGCATTGCTCAAGGCCCGTTATTATGCGCAGATCACAAAGAAGCCCTGTCTTGCGGATGATTCGGGACTTACGGTGGATGTGCTTGACGGGGCTCCGGGAGTGTATTCCGCTCGGTATGCAGGGGTTCATGGAGATGATAATGCGAATAATGCGAAACTGATTCGCAATTTACAGGGAAACGACAACCGCTCGGCCCACTATGTATGTGCATTGGCCCTCGTGTATCCGGACGGTCGTGAAATAACTGCGGAAGGCTTTTGTGACGGCTTGATTCAAGATGAACCGAAGGGGACAGAGGGGTTCGGATACGATCCGTACTTTTACGTACCTCAATGTAAGAAAACCATGGCGGAACTATCTATCGATGCAAAGGAAAGCATCAGTCATCGAGGCCGTGCGTTACGGAAACTTATAAAATGCCTGTAAGTTTAATGTGAATCACAGTTAGGTTTAGAATGCAAAACATTTTAGGTTAGTATGAAACAAATTGGTATAATCAGCGATACCCACGGGTATCTGGAAAATATAGATCTCGTATTGAAAGCGACAGAGAACCGACACATCGATATGTGGCTGCATGCCGGGGATTATGGCGATGATGCGAGGTATATGCAGGATCATACAGCGATTCCGGTTTATGCGGTACGGGGAAATAATGATCGCGTGCAGCCTCTCGAGCCGAGGGAACAGCTGATTCCTCTGGAGGATACCTATATTTACATGACTCATGGTCATGAGGTACCATATTATAATCGAATACAGGAATTGCTTTATCTGGGACGTTCGATGGGGGCGCGCCTGGTCGTGGCCGGTCACAGTCATCATCATGGCGAATATCGTCAGGACGATGCGCTATTTGTCAATCCGGGCAGTATTTCATTACCTCGGGACCGATCCGGCGGCACTTTTGCCGTCGTTACCTATGATAAAGGACAATTTGATGTAGAGTTTGTATATAAACAGGATATTGTTTAATTATATGGTGAAAGTATCGGAAACGAAGCTTTCACAAAAAATAGTAAGTCTATGCATGGAAAGGGTTATGACATATCATGGATACACAAGTTAAAGCGAAGCCTAAAATGAAGTTATATGGATTTAATAATCTCACAAAGACCTTGAGTTTTAATATTTATGATATTTGTTACACCCGTACCGAGGAAGAAAAGAAGCAATATATTCAGTATATTGATGAGGTATATAATGCGGAACGATTGACATCGATTTTGACGGAAGTGAGCCGCATTATCGGTGCCAATATTTTGAATGTGGCAAAGCAGGATTATGATCCGCAGGGGGCGTCCGTAACCATCTTGATTTCCGAAGAGGAAATTGAAAAAGAAGATGTGGTGATGCATCTTGATAAATCACATCTTACGGTGCATACATATCCGGAAAGTCATCCTCATAAAGGGGTCAGCACATTCCGTGCTGATATCGAGGTGTCCACATGCGGTCAGATTTCACCGCTTAATGCCCTCAATTATTTGATTAACAACTTTGATTCGGATATTCTCACATTGGATTACCATGTGCGCGGCTTTACACGCGATGTATCGGGTAAAAAAATCTACATTGATCATCGCATCAATTCCATTCAAAACTACATTAACGCAAAGACTAGAAATCTATATAATATGATTGACGTGAATGTATATCAGGAAAATATTTTCCATACGAAAATGATGTTGAAGGAATTTGATCTGGACAATTATTTATTCGGTATTACCGAGGATGAGTTGAGCGCTCGTGAAATCAAGGAAATTAAACATCAATTAAAACAAGAGATGATGGAGATTTTCTATGGTCGTAATCTGCCGTCTGTGAAAGCGTAAAATTACAATCATTATACATTTCTAAATGTTTCGAAAAACTAAATCGAAAAATCTTGAAATGTTAACATACATTCTGTATAATGATGTTAGCAAGAGGTATTTTATACCGACTCTATTGAGTCCGTTTGTATCCAAAAGGAGATTTATTATGGACGTACGTGAATTAGCAGTACAGAAAAAACGTGAATTAAAAGGTTTCCTAACTGTAGGAACTAAATATGAATTAAAAGACGCACATGATTTATCTGTCGCATACACTCCTGGTGTAGCAGAACCATGCTTGCGTATTAAAGATAATGAAGCGGAATCTTTTGAATTGACATGCCGCTCCAACATGGTTGCCGTAGTATCCGACGGTACTCGTGTACTCGGCCTTGGTGACATCGGTGCCGCTGCAGCTTTGCCCGTAATGGAAGGGAAATCCCTTCTGTTTAAAAAATTCGGTAATGTTGACTGTATCCCGTTGGTAGTAGATACAAAAGATGCGGATACATTGATTAACACCGTAAAATTGTTGCAAAAAAACTTTGCAGGTATCAACTTGGAAGATATTTCTTCCCCTAAATGTTATGAAGTTGAAAATCGTTTGAAAGAAGAATTGGAAATTCCTGTATTCCATGATGATCAACACGGTACAGCAATCGCGTGTCTTGCCGGTGTAAAAGGTGCTCTTCGTTTGGTAAAGAAAGATTTAGCAACTGCTAAAATCGTTGTAAACGGTGCCGGTGCAGCCGGTGCGAACATTGCACGCCTATTATATCTTGCAGGTGCCCGTAACATTACCGTATTGGTGTCCTCCGGTGTATTGCATAAGGACTATAAACGCCTTGACTCCTTGCAAGCTGAATTGATCGATATGTTAGGCCTTGAAGAAAAACATGGCAACTTGGCTGAAAATGCGAAGGGGGCAGACATTCTTCTCGGTGTATCCGCAGCGGGTGCTTTCACAAAAGACATTTTGGAAAATCTGGCTGATGATGCTATCGTATTCGCAATGGCAAATCCTAATCCGGAAGCGACTTATGCGGATATGAAAGCCGCCGGTGTTCGCATTGCCGGTACAGGCCGTTCCGATGCGCCTAACCAAATCAACAACGTGGCCGTATTCCCTGGTGTATTCCGCGGTGCTATCGATGTTCGCGCATCCAAGATTACTGACGAAATGAAATTGGCTGCTGCCGATGCATTGGCACATTTGATTCCTGATAGCGAATTGAATGATGAAAATGTAATGCCGTCCGTATTTGATCCACGTGTGGCTCCGGCTGTAGCAAAAGCTGTTGCTGAAGTTGCTGTAAAACAAGGTATCGCTAAAAATCCTCAAGTTATTGAAGATGGCAGCTACGAAGGTTAATCACAATATAGCTTTCGTGACATATTTAAATCACGACTCTAGAGTGATTCGGATTATGATATTAATAGAAATCGTGTGGCTCCGTAATGTCGCTATACGGTTTCTATTTTTATTTATAAAATTATAGAATTTCACATAAAAATACTTGTCAGTTTTTTTTGTCGGTGATATAATAAATTTCGTTACAGAGAGCTATGTTTTATGATGTTCTCTGTGATAGCAGTGGTTGACATCAACCATTGAGTTTGCTATAATGGCAAAGTAACGAATGACGGGGCATAGCGCAGTTTGGTAGCGCATCTGGCTTGGGACCAGAGGGTCGCAGGTTCGAATCCTGCTGCTCCGACCATTTTTATTTTGCGGGTGTAGCTCAATGGTAGAGCCCCAGCCTTCCAAGCTGGTCGCGAGGGTTCGATTCCCTTCACCCGCTCCATTTTTTTTTGCCTTTTTTAGGTGAGACGTTTCACTTATTGACGTCAAATAAGACATAAATTATACTATAGTAGATAATTATATATGAGTATACATGGTTCAGTAGCTCAGTTGGATAGAGCAACGGCCTTCTAAGCCGTGGGTCGGGGGTTCGAATCCCTCCTGGATCACCAAAGAAATGTAATAACCATAAGGGTTTTGGCTCTTATGGTTATTTTTTTATTACTATAAAATAAATGCAAGGATATGGTGCAAGTATAGTTTTTTATACTTGCGTTATCCTTGCATCAGGTGTATAGATTTGATACGTAATTGAAAGTTTGCTCTTCATCTTGTATCGCATGAGCATATACTTTAATTATCATTGCTGTGCTATCATGGCCAGCTAATTTAGCAATTTCAGTATACGGTACGTTGTGCTGAACTAGATTTGATATGAATGTATGCCGTGCTACATGGCTTGATAAATGTTTTTCAACACCTAATTCTTTACCAACCTTAGTAAAATAGCGTTTACTAAAATTATGCTTATCGATAGGGCGTAAACCCATCTTATTTTCAGCTACCCATAGCTTGCCTTTAGACATTGCTCGTGCACGTTTAAGCACCGAGATAGTATAAGTATTACTAATCGGGATTACACGCCTGCTTGAGCGTGTCTTAGGCTCTTTTCGATTCATGCCGTACTGGGTTTCACCCCATGAAGAATTAATATGAATCTTAGCTTTACAATCATCAATAATCTCAACTTCATCCCATTGTAAAGCTTGTAGCTCACCAATACGTAAACCACACTGGAATAATAACAGCATACAATGTTCTAAATGGTGGCCTTTATAATAGTCCAGGAAACATTGTGTTTCGTTGACTGTCAGAGCCTCTTTTGGGTGCTTTGATGCTGTTGAGACTGGTTTAATCAAAGCATCATAGAAATTTGTTGGAATTAAATCCAGGCTATACAGTTTCTTTAAGGTTAAACTCAGTACAATGAATGTTTTGCGAATATTTGTAGTATATTGGTCAACAAACTGTTGTAGTGAGGCCTTAGAGAGGTCGGAAATAGGGGTATTACCAAAGAACGGTTTGATTCTATTTTCCGTTATATCCAGATATAATTTCCGTGTTGCTTCAGCATACGTTGCTTTTGTAAAGTAATTGATACAGAAGTCATAATAGCTCTGATTGGCATCAGTTGGCACTTTTTTCTTCGATGATTGTTGTACGTGACCGACTTCGATAAACTGGTACTTATACAGACCATTATCACGATCTACAATCATTCGTTTTCGCTCAGCTTCGGCTTCTTCCTTAGAGGTGAAACCTTTGGAGCGGAATTTTATAATGCTACCCTGGTCATCACAATATAGAGGCAGATTGCGTATATAATAGTACGCCTTACCACTTCGTTGTGTTTCCTTTGAGATGATACCTTTACCTGATGGAATTTGGTACATAATGGACTCGTTTCTCCTGCCATCGAAGTACCTGTTCACAAAATCATTATAAAAGACAGCATAGTTATTTGCAATGAAGATTTCACAATCACTCAGTGTAAAGTAATAGCAATTGCCTACTTTATTTTTAGGTAGTAAATACCCCTGATCACGTAAACGCTTTCGAAGTGTTTGCACTGATACATTTAAGAATTCGCTCAACTCTTGAATAGAGAGGGCTGTTTTGGTTTTATTTGAAGTTTTCATGGCCGTCACAGCCCTCCTCTTTTCAAAGAATTACTATATCTAATAAAGAGCTAGTTATAGGAACATGTCTCTTTGGAGTAAGTTATCCCACTCCATTAAATGGAGCCTTTGTTGTTTTAACTGTTCATAATTTGGAATGGGATAAAACTGATTAACATTCATATCTCCTTGTGGAATATATAGAATGGCTTGTGGAAAAAGAGAGTTATAGCGTCTGGTGTAGCGGTGACGTGCAAATACGTTTGCCTCTGTCAATGTCTTGAACTTTCTAGCAATAATATTGGTCAGCTTTTTGGACTCTATCATTCCTTTTAGCGTGTATGAATTATCTACAATACCATAACCTTGGTCAGCTATGATTGACCAAATTCCTAAAGAATTACTGTCTATAATTTCATTGGTAGTATCTGCATTCACAGTACCATTAAATATCATAGGTGTATTAGGATTATAGTTAAGCTGTGTATTATGCTCACCTACACATATATTTATGAACCATTGATCTTTAGGAATATATAATGATTGGTTGTAGAAGATTACAGTAGAAGCTAATTGATTTGCTTCTTCTACAGTGTTTACCTGGCTAAAGTAGATAGCATGATATTGCTCCATCCATTGGACGATATAATCAAGGTTGTGGTCTATTACATATGCATTAGAGCATATTGCCATATAGAACTTTGTATTATTAGGTGTTTCTTGTACTGGATAGTTAGTGCTGATATTCATATTAATCTTCCTCCATGGTTAATTTAGAATAGTTAGATAGTGGGATGCAGATAACATCCATTTTTTTATTTCCTTTTGAAAGTTTGGTATATGGTCGGGGCTTTTTGCGGTCTGAGCCACTATATCCTTCTGAGATACCTTCATCTCGTAAACGATTTGCAATAGTATCCATCGTATACTCCATACGTCGACCTAGTCGTTGACAAGTTCTTTCGACATAAGCGTATGCTGAACTTGGAATTAGTATTAATTTTGACTGATGTATAATACCAACGTATAGTTCTGGGTTAGCCCAATAGGTGGCTTTATCAGGCGCATAAACAATTTCATTAGCAGCTTCACCATTAGCGAGTGTTCTAAGGAACAGAGTCGTTGGAGTTGCATCGTTACATAAACTATCATTTTCAAGAACACCCCCTTTGATAGTATTACACCATTGCTGATGTATAATATTTGCTTGCTCTTGGCTGTAATAGTTGCACCATACGCCAAAATTAAGGATTATTTTGGCAAGAAGTGATTGTACTTGATACATTGAGTTAAGTCTTGCGTGCTGACTTATGCCATATACTGGTGAGGATTTTTGAACCATAAGGACAATTTCGTCATAATGCTGTTCGATATAATGTATAAATAGCATCATATATTTATCTAGCTTTGCTACCTTTGAGCGTTGTTTAGCTAAAGCCCTTTCATCTTGAAAGTAAGATAGAACCTCATTATTTACATCTTTTTGTGTCATGAAAATAGGTAAGAGTCTTAACTTGCTTGACTGTTGTAATTCATTAGGATAGGACTCTGCGGTGATAATAGCTGTGTGCATTTGTTGTGTTCGCTCCAAACGACTGCCTGCATCACTAGACTTTGCTCTACCTTGACCCTCTGAGAGTGGACGAATGAATTTCTCAAATTTAGTTAGTAAGGTTTTATCATTTGTTAACTTACAATCATCAAATATGATCGTTTGATCTTTGTAGTGTGTTGATACGAGTTCGATGGCACGGTCAGTATCGTTAAATGATGCGTATGTCTCATGATTGAAGAGTAGAAAGAAAATCTTTGAAAGGGATGTTTTTCTACTACCAGTAGGAGCAATTAAGGTAGGTACATACTGTATAGGATGAGCACCCTCTTGAAATAGCTTTCTTACAAAACCACTATGAGCATGTAAGAAAAGAGGTAAAACAACCTCAAATGGAGCAAGTTTTAATAATTTGAGACCATAATCATATAGATTATATTTGTCGGTTTGGTCAATATTTGGCAAAGCTAACAATGTGTCACCATTTTCATCCTGTCCAGAATGAAATTTTTTTGCTTCAAAGGCTTTTCCCCAGCCAGGATATTTATTTATTTTTGTGCTTTTCATAGCTGCCTTATCTTGTATATAACGTTCAGCTATATACTGTTTAAACAGCTCCTTAGCTTTTCCACAGTCGGCATTGAGACTGATTTCAGGAAATTTCTTCTTGAGCAATGTATATAGCGTTTCAAGTTGTTCTTTTTTGATGATAACGTCTGTTTCTGTTATCGATGTTTTGACATGGATTACATAAAAGCTTTGACAATCATCTAAATCGTAAACCTCACGTTCCTCTGTAAACGAAAGCACACAGTTTACAATCTCATCTTTTATTTCTTGTGTTGATTTGTCGATCTGACAAATAACATCGTCTTGCTCGACAAAATTTTTTAGGAGATTATTATAATGGGCTGAGTTAGCTTTTGTTGATACTTGGAGCTCATTTACATTGCATACTGTGTATGCTACTGGGTATGTAGATACATTTTGTGGTGTTAGCGATAGCTCATCATATCGATTATTGACAATCGATATATCTTTTGCTTCAACTGGTAGTATTGCTCCTGGTGGAGAAATACTAGCATATGTACTCGGTGAGTCTACTGTTGAAATAGATGGGGGAGATGAGAATTCATCATTTCTAGGTGGACTAGGTAGTGAGATCTCTTTGTAGATAACACTATTGTTTGTTAGTGACTGAATATCTTCTGATTCAGCCTTTGAGATAATGGCTCTTTTAGGCTCATTATCTGGCGATAAAGAGAGAAATTTTTCCATTTTTTACCTCCTTTAGGAAATATATCTTTGTAGCAATTGACTACACTAATAGTATATGATTATTTGTGTTATACTAGTTATATATTGTGTAAAAAAATAAAATAGGCCATTTTTAAATAAAAAATGTCCTATTATTATAAAAAATACAATATATATTGTTTTAAGGAGGCAAAAAATAAAAATGAACAGAAGTGATTTAGAGGTTATGAATAGAGAGTGTTATAATGCATTCTTGACCAGTAATCCCATACGAAAAGATACCACTGGTGATAATTATAGTTATAAGTATGGGAAAGAAGAGATATGGTCGCTAGATTCTGAATATATTTGCTTTAATAGGTATTTATTGCTATTAAATCAGAGGTTAAGTGAGTATGAAGGAGAGTTAGTTGAATCAACAGAGCCTGATATTGAAATAGGCAATATATGGAATTATCTATATGAAGCATTAGATACGTCCTATGGATTGTGTTTATCTGACGTAGGGGCGAGACCGTCGAGACATCAATATAAAGCATTTCTTGATAGTCTGGGATTAGAAACAAGAGATTTTGATGCTATAAGGATATTACTTGGAATAATGCATTTAAATATTGGATCTAGTACTATTTCACTTTATTCGGATTCATTTTTAATAAAAGATACTGTCAATCATTATATTGCACTATCAATATTGAAAAATATAGATTTATGTAATTCATTAAGAAACGAGAGTACAGTATTAAGCCGAAATCGAAGAGTGAAAAAGTGTACTTCTACAATGGTCTTTAATAAAATATATAGTTTTAATACTAAGATTCTAACGGCACCAGCTTCTAGTCAGATTACAAAAGAGTTTCCCAATATAATTTCTTCATCTATTGATTCTCCCGTAAATTCTCTTTTAATACATAAAAAAATGTTATTAAGTGATGCTGATTTTGATGCTTTAGATGGGGCGGGCTATATAGGTTTAGAAACTCTAATTAAGCAGTCACAAAAATTATATAGGAATCTTGTAAAAAAAGATGTTGCAGGTAATTTTGCTTTAGATGAATCTTTTATACTTGAGGAACTTGATGCTCAAACATGTTGTTTACCCGTTACATTATTATATAAATGGCTTTCTCAACAGAATGTCTCCTATGAGGTTAAGCGGCTACTATCTTTTAACTGTGATGAACTTACAAAATCTCTTTTACTCTTTTTTTTGCTGTTATGTAATTTGCCACATTATATGGCAGTCTCTGTATTAAATAGATTTAATGAAACACCATCTCACGGATTATTTACTGGTCAATCTATTTTATTAGATGATTCCTCGGTTAATAATATAGGGGAAATCTTAAAGAATATTGAATTATTAAATCAAGTTTTATCAGCATTCTTATTTGATATATTTCCATTTATTGATCGTACTATAAATGCTATTGTTGCACACGGGACAGATAAGAAGATTGAAGAGTATAAATTAGATGCATACAGTGTATTGTCGAGTTCAAATTATCGTTTATATCGGCAAGACTTACAAACTTTATATAATAAAGTAAATAAGGAATCTTACTATGATTCAGATATAATTCAAGACCTAGATAGGTTATTGTCGAAACCCTTTTTAGTTCATATACAAATGAAGTATGGCTTAGATATTGTGAAAGGGGATATGAGTTTTTTAGAAATCGTTAAATCACAGATTATAAATAAGGAGAGTATATATAGTATTACGCATCAAACTATCATAGATCTTTTTATATATCTATATAATGAGAATCGAACATATTTTCATTTTGAAAATGAATATAAGAATGGACGTTATATCTTTAATGATGAAGAACAAAGACAATGTGAGGCTCAATCTATTCTTTGGGCTACTAAAGATAGTCGTTGGAATCAAAGTTTAGCGAATGAACAACTTACAGAATCAATATATACATGGGTTAAAAATATATATGATATTGATTCATCTTATAAATGGGGTCGTGTAGAAGATGAGAAACTAGTTGATTTGCTTAGGCTAGATAAAAATATATCAATCCTAATAAATGGATTAACTAAGCGTAGATATCACTATAAGGATACTTTTCAGTTAAGTGATAGTATGAAAAAAGTAAAGAAATGCCTATATTTGTTCTTTAGAAATCTCTATACAGCATTAAATAGTAAGGAAATTGAGGCTATGCCTGTTAAGTCTTTTGTATTGAGAGATGATCTTTTAAAAGAACAACGTTCTGATATTATAGAGGATACATTTGATGAAAATATTTTTTGGTTATATTTACCATATATTAATCGACGTAATGTAAATGAATTTTTAGATGCCGTTGTTACTTGTAGCACGGATGATTTAAGGAAATCATACCTATCGTTATATGATACACTTGAAGATTTTTTATGGGCCTTATCATTATATTTAGAAAATGATAACAGTGGAAAAAGTGGGTGTTGTATTCGTTTAAAAAAAGCAGTATTAGATAAAGCTATTTGTGAGCCTATGTATGATAGAATGCGGTATAATGGTCTCCCTAATCTTGGGTTTATTTTAACAGCATCGGTAAATAGGGAGAAAAATTAATAGCTTCAATAGTTTATTTACCAAATTTTCCATTTTTACCGATTTTTAGGATGTATTTACATATATATTTTTATACTTTTTATGATTTTATTTTTGGTAAATTTGGTAAAAAAGAGAAGAATTTGTACATACAAATCACTATCTTGCTTTATCCACTGCCGTTTTTAGAAGGGATAAAAAATGTATGATAGTGGAAATTATATTGGAAAAGAAGAGAGAATCCGTTATAAAAACGGCAGTGGGCCGGGAGATGTCAGTAAAGACATCTCCCGGCCTTATTATTAAAATAACACTGACTGTACATACAAATAATTAAAAATAGATTGTATGTACAGAAAGGTTTTATTATGAAAGTAGATAGCAAATCCAAACGCTTAAATTTAAGGTTAACAGAAGATGAGATTCAATTTATTGAAAGTCAAGCTAATATGTGCGAAATGTCTGTGTCTGAATATATAAGGCGATGTTCACTAAACACGGAGAAAATTGTGATAGTTGATCCAAAACGTTTAATTGCATTTTTATTAGGGAATATTTATCAGGCATTATCAAACAATACTGCACTTACAAAAGATGATAAAAAAGTTATATCTAGTGAATTGACGAAAGTAGTAGATACATTGAATAAGACAATTATGGAGTTGAAATAATGGCTATATTAAAATTTATTAAACGAAATGGAATGGATTTACCAAATGCAATTGAATATATAAGAGATGAACATAAGACCTCTAGTAATTATATTTTTGGTATACAAATGGGAATTGATAATCCAATTTCAGAGTTTATGCTAATAAAAAATCTTGCAAATATACAACATGAGTCTAAATCATTTACACATGTTGTGTTTTCCTTAGATAGTGATGATACTATTTCCTTAGATACAGTCCTTGAAATATGTAAAGGGGTAGGGGAGTTACTTTCTAGAAGTGTATATCAAGTATTGGGTGCAATTCATTACAAGAATGAAGCACATATACATTGTCATTATATAATTAACTCAATAGGGCTAGATTATAAGCGTTATGAACAAGGTATGTCATTATGGTCATACAAGCAGATGATTAATAAAATTATTGAGCCTTATGGAATAAAGTCTATTCCTTATTATCAAGGTGTAAAATCAGATTAGTAATTTAATCGTTAATAAAAAATAAACTCGGTTATAGTTTACCTATATCCGAGTTTATCGTTTTTTATCCTTTGAAATTTATTAGCGTACAGATCTGTAACCGTCGCTATAACCACGTTGCCACTCTGGGCTTGCCATTTGATACAACATATTATCACCAAAAGCTGTACCCCATTGAGCATCAAGTCTACCATGCTTGTAACCTTGTTGATATGGAGTTTCAGCAGTAGCTTGATTAGTTAAATGAATTTGTGGAAGTAAAGAGTTGTTTTGAAAATCGATTTGATTTACATTTAATGCTGCTACTGCAAATAGTGTAGCAAATAATACTTTTTTTAACATAATTTGTCTCCCTGTAAGTTAATATACTAAATTTTCATCCATGTCTAAAAATTGGGCAATTTGATAGTAGTTTCTTCGATCTTCTTCATATATAAAACTATCCATAATTTCTTGTGTATATAATGCTTCACAGAATGGTAAATTCATAATTAACTCTGGTAAATTGTCCATTATCTTATTAAAGGGTATACTGTCATTTGATAACGCTTCAACTATTTCATCACATTCATCAGCATTATAAGTCGGATTCCATCTACAAATAAGATGTAATGCAATATTTAGTCCTAAGTTATAGATAAAATCTAATTCGTAAAATAAAGCAGGATGCTTAATAATTGCCTTTATATCATCTAGTAAGAATGCCTTAATCAAGAGGTCATAATCCTTTTGTGGATATTCATCTAAAGCGTTTTTAAAAGTTTCTGTTCGCTCTAGAATATCTTGATTAAATTCTTCAATTCGCTCTTTTTTAATAGGAAAGTTGATCTATTTCTTGCGTTGATGCGTATGTTGCTATGCGAAGTTAGATTTTTTAGAATTTCATAATCAATTTCAAAATCTAATAATTGCGTTTCAACTTTTAAAGCAACTAGATTAAATATATCACGAAGTTCTTTTTCGCTTACTGCACGATTACATTCTTGAGCAAATTCTCGAATATCATCTAGGCATTTGTTAATCCATTGATAAAAAGTATTTCTTAATAGGTTGTATGCAACATCAGGATTTCCAATGTCATTATTTTCTACTAGATTATTTCTATCTTCTATAAGTCGAAGCTTAATAATTCGTTAGCTTTTTTTCTTAGTTGTATATCAGGCCCAAATCGTATCGTTTCATCAAATAATGTAAAACTTTGCATGATTCAACTCCCTAAATCTCTGTTACGGAAACGACATGAATAATAACACCATTGCTCGCAAATCGCTTCTTTACTTGATAACGAGCATCTGACTGATTACTTGCAGTTACATTTGTACTTTTTATAACTGAAGGCTGTGTCGTATAAAATTGAACCGTATAGCGTTTAGCCATAATTAACATCTCCTTACATATAAAACCCTATTTTGAGGTAGGCCACATTTCTCGATCTTGCTCCGTAAATGTAACTAATGTTGCAAGTTCGATATTTAACCCCATGGCGATATCTAATAACATAGAAATTGAAATATTGTTGTTATATTTGCCACGCTCGACTCTGCCCAATGTGTCTGGACTAACATTAATTATTTCAGCTAATTGGGCTTGTGTTAAACTACGTAGAGTACGATAATAAGCTATTTTTGCACCGATTTGCTTAAAGATTATAAGCTTTGTGCTTTCCATGTCATTAGCACCTCCTTTAAAATTAATACATCTTAATTTTTGCATAAGTCATATCAAATCTGTGCCGCTAGATAGGTCTTAAAACTGTATAATTAGGTCTTTTTTTGTAGACTATTGAAAAAAATTACTCAAATATCAATGCGAATAGATAAAAATAAAATGAGCCATGTCGTATTATCGACATGGCTCATGTATTATTCATCTGCAATCAAATACATTAAAGCAGCTGCAGCTGCCTCTACAACAATTCGTGCAATTACTGGATCCATAATCTCACCTCCTTTCAGAGTATAGTGAGGAAGATTATGCTACAAATTGATGGTTCTTCTGGCAGTTCATACACAAAGGCATATGATAACGTTGTTTAGAATAACTAGATACTTTACTGGATATAGCACATCCACAATCTGTACAATGTAAATCATTAGTTGCCATAGTTTGTGGAGCGATGTCTTTCTTTCTAGTAGTCGGTGCATTAGACTGTGACATAGTTTGTGTATTAAGGTCAGTATTATTATCAGCTTCTGGATCATCGCCAGTAGCAATACAGAAGCTCAGCATATAAGCGTATTTAATAGCTGCTGTTTCAGCTTTCATAATGGCCTTATCACCACTATCTTGACCAGAACCGATACCACTTATTTGTACTGATTCACCTGTCTCTATATCAATAATAGAAATCGTAACGTTAATTGTAGCGTGCTTATCAATATTACCTTTAGCTGTTTGTACCTCTCGTAAATCAAGAAGGGTAGGGGTAACAGCTGTAATGAGGCCTACACTTGTAAGAGCGTCGTTTACACGTTCCAATACATCGCTACTAGTAACGTAAGAATACCCATGAAAGATATTTTCACCTGTTTTTTCAATGTAGCTACAACTTTTCATAGCAAGAGATAGCTTTTCATATAATGCAGTATTTGTCATTTTTATTCCTCCGCTTGCACACCAGTTCGTGCTAAATAATAACTTAAGCCAACAGATGCATCCATATGTACATCACCATCCCAACGATATGTAAAATGATTTAAGACGTCATTAATTGTTGACTTATTAACCTCACCATATTGCGATATTAGATCTTTCCACAAAGGATATGTCTTTTCGCTCAAATAAGCTTGAATTTCGAGTGTATCATGTAATGTAATAGGTGATTCTTTTAGCAATCGTTGTATCATCTCTTTTGGAGTTTCTGTATGTCGATTCCAGTTGATTGTAGTGACAATGACAGTTCCGTTACAAAGATATCCCGTAACTATGCTATTTTCCTCAATGAGTAGAAGTGTAGGCTTACTATGATTTTTATGTAAATCTAATAGTGGTACTGGCCAATAGGAAACAACCTCAATTTCCATATGATTTTGTTTTTCGGCACATTGTAATTCAGATATATTAGATTGAGAAATACCCACCATATACAACCATTCCTGGTTATCTATAGTGGGTAATATAAATTGGTACATATGTTGATTATCTCGTGCTGATGTAAGCTCGTCTCTTTGCTTCCATGCATCTTGCAAAGGGGTATTAGAACTAGTTTTATTAAATATAAGATGTGGAATTTCAGTATAGGCTAATGAGTAAAGTGTAGGGGTGTGCTTATTTTTACTATGAATGACTGCTAAGTCTGAAATGAGTGATTGTCCACGCTTACATATATAGCGATCTAGTACCTTAATTTTATTTTGTATTCTTTTTACCACAGATACATAGAGATCTGTCTCCGTAATAATAATACCGCAGTATTGTGTCATAATGCTTCCTTTCTACTATGCTGATTTAACTTGTTGTGCGTCTTCAATCGCTTTGCATTGAGCGGATACAGTACAATAGCCTTCACATTTTTTACCATGCCAAGTTTCACGTTGGCTACATTTCTTCGGCACTACACCCGTTTCTATGGCTTGTTGTAACCGTTTTGCTTTAGCTTCCATATATCGTTTTAACCAATGATTGCTGATTGGATTGATAGGGATAAGATATAACGTCTTTGTAATACCGCGTTCAGAGGCAATACGTAGCCCTGTATCACGACAAAGGGCCTGAATAACCATAGATGATACCGTATAGTTTTCTTCCTCTAACAGTAGTCTGTAATAGTTCAATTGTAAGGCCCAATCTAACACATGACGTACTCCATCTGTGAATAATTCTTTTCGTGTTTTAGGTTGGCCTTTTTTTACTCCCGTCTTATATACTTCACCAGTTTCAACATCTTTTTTATAATACCCTAATGCTTTCATAAGCTTATATGAGCTTGTTATTTTTAGATCACCTAGCGTAGTATCCGTATTAGATAACACTTGCCCATATAAATCAAATTTCCCTGTTGTGGTGGTATTTTTTAAGCGTTCTTCTGAAAGCATGTTACCGCTAGTATGGCGTTCTGTAATTGTATGCACAGCTGACCCATGTAAAGCGTATAGTTGCTTTTGTGGATCTACGGCATATTCTGTAATCTTTTTGAGATATAATTCGCGAGTACCACTTAATAACTCAGTAACAGATGGTTTGGTTAAATTACGTTCTAGTGAGGTAGCCACAGCTCGTAATGTAGGTAAAAACATACATCTCGTACCTTGTGGGCATCGCAATAAGCATTCATACATATTAATTTCATCCCCATTAGGGCAAATAAAACGTTTGGCTGGCATAATCATATCCTCCTTATAATTGTCCACATTCACTCATACTATGAAATTCACCATGTCCGATGATGATGTGGTCTAGTACTGGAATATCAAATAGTCTACCTGCTTCAGCAACTCGTTTAGTACAACGAATATCTAATTCACTTGGATGGGAATCACCAGAAGGGTGATTATGGACAATAACAATCCCACAGGCTTTCAGACGAACGGCAGAAGAGAAAATACATTTAATATCTAGAGAGGCTGTTGTTACATCACCAATAGAAATGTCCTCTGATTTTATTAAGTGGTTTCTGGCGTTAAGGTATAGCACTCGTACGTGTTCTGTTTCAAAATACTGCATATCTGACATAGCCTTATAGATATCAATAGATCGTCCCACATTAATAGGGGCTTTACGAGGCCTGTTTTGCACATTCTTAATAATGGATTTAATGGCACGTAGCTTGGCAATGCCACGGTTCCCCATACCTGGTGCATCATACCACTCAGATTCTTCTGCATGAAATAATGCATCATATGGATCTCCATAACGTTCCACTAACTCTTGAACGGATGCCTTTGGCAAAATTTCTGTTAACATAGCTTCAACTGTAGTATTCATAATCGATTCTCCTTGTATAGAAATAAATTATTTTGATTCATAACTGGAAATTTGACACCAATTATTAGTATTTAGCGTTATTAGTATTTAGCGATTTAATATGACGATTGATTTTAGAGCGAATCGCTTTAATACCATCGAAGATATCAATATGTAGCGAAGGAAATGTCGCCACTAAAAATCTTTGTAAAGTAGTTAGGTTTAGGAAATAGTTAATATCATAGGTTTCATCGATGTATAATTCAATCTTGAATCGAATTGGTAAGTATACATGCGATGTATCTGTATTAATATAGGTCAGTTCAGAGCGTTCTTCTGATACGTAATGTAATTTAATATCAGGGGACAAATACTCTCTACAATATTCCATATCAATAGAGTGTGTATCGCCTTCGCTTTCTGTATGAATACGTAAAATATATTCCTTTGTTTGATTATGCTGATAGAGATCATAATCAAGAATGCTATGTTTTCGGCTGTCCGAAAGCATATTGGCTAACATCCCCATACGAATAAGAGGAACATCTAAACGTTCAATCTGTTGTCTAAAAGCCCATTGTAATGATTCCAGTAATGGCTGTAATGCTGACTGTTGCTTACTAATAAACAGGAATGTGTTTTGGTAATATTTGATCATACAAATCCTCCCATAAAAAATACCCCTAGGTGTCAATGCACCTAGGGGTTAACCTTAAGGAATAGCTATATATGCTATCAGTATTATATTATACAGCTGAAAAGTTTAAATATTTCAATGTAATGGATTCATAATATATAAGTAATTATTATTTAAAAATATTAAGTTTGAGGTCTAGGGTATTTTGAAACAATGGTATGCATAAGGTCAAAGTAAGAGTTTATAGAAGTTTATACGCTTGTCTTTGAATCCTAAGTCTTAATCTATCATAATGTATCATCTTTGTGTAATTCTATGAGGGCGTTTAGTGGACTCAGTTCGCTTAAAAATCATGAATTTTTTATTAAAGTTCCGAATTTATAGAATTGAAGCAATTTTTTATATATTAATACAATCAAGACAGCTATTGGGGTATGTAGCCTTTAGTTTTAGAGTATTGATATCGGTATATAATAAAATAATAGTGTGGTTTATCTAGTAGTAATTCATTTACTATCAACATCGATTGACGTAGAAATAGGGCCATTATATAATATAAAAAAGAATAGTTTGATTAAAGTAAGGGCTAACCTATGGTTAGCCCTGTTTTGGCAATAGCGTTAATTAATCATTAAGGAAATAGTAATAATGTCTAATAAGTATAAAGTAATTGAGTTGTTTGCAGGCGGTGGGGGGCTCGCATTAGGAATAGAGAAAGCCGGGTTTAAAACTATTGGTTTAGTGGAGTTTGATAAATCAGCTAGTGAAACGTTAAAGCTTAATCGTCCTACCTGGAATGTCATTCATGATGATATTGCTAATATAAGTCCGCTAGATTTAGAGTCATATTTTGGGATAGCAAAAGGTGAGTTAGATCTATTAAGTGGTGGTGCGCCTTGTCAAGCTTTTTCTTATGCAGGTAAGCGTCTTGGGTTAGAGGATACTAGAGGTACGCTTTTTTATCACTATGCGGTCTTTCTAAAAAAACTACAGCCTAAAATGTTTTTATTTGAGAATGTTCGAGGCTTGTTAACACACGATAAAGGAAGAACACATGACACAATTTTAAATGTATTTGAAAATGAAGGGTATGTTATAAAGGAAAAGATACTAAACGCTTGGGATTATGGTGTACCACAAAAAAGAGAACGTTTAATTATGATTGGTATTCGTAAAGATCTTGCATCTTATGTAGAGTTTGAATTTCCCCAAAAACATAAGTACAAACCTGTCTTAAAGGATATCCTATTAGATTGTCCACCAAGTCCAGGGGCACAATATTCAGATTACAAAAGAAGTATATTTGAATTGGTTCCACCAGGCGGCTATTGGCGAGATATTCCAGAGAATATTGCGAAAGAGTATATGAAATCTACTTGGAACATGGGAGGAGGGCGTACTGGCATTTTGCGTAGAATGAGTTTAGATGAACCATCTTTGACAGTTTTAACTTCTCCTAGTCAAAAACAAACAGAACGCTGTCATCCTTTGGAGGCTAGGCCTTTTAATATTAGAGAAAGTGCACGATGTCAGAGCTTTCCTGATGAATGGGAATTTTCGGGAGCAATGGGGCAACAGTATAAGCAGATTGGTAATGCAGTACCTGTTAATTTAGCCTTTGAGGTTGCACGCTCTATAAAACATACATTGGATAAAATGGGAGAGTAACTATGTGGAATTTGGATTTTATCACAGAAGAAGAACTAACAGAACATGTAACAGTCACTATTGAAAAGTATGGTGAAAAGTTGTGCCCTTTTGATTTAGAGCGGTTCAACAGGAATATTATTGATCCAATTAAAATGATTTTTGATAAAACCGTTTATAAAGCTACTTGGGAAGAAATTGTTAAGAATGAAATTTTTAGACAGCGTGATAAGTCTAATAATAATGATATCGGTTATTTTCATCAAAATATTTTTAAATATATAAAAAATTGCCGAGTGCCTGCTAATGGTAAAGAAGGTGGTTGGGATGTTATATTCGAACCAGAAAATCTAATCGATGTTACTAGTGATAGGACAGTAAAGCGTATTTTTGTTGAACTTAAAAATAAGCATAATACAATGAATTCAGCTTCATCTAGTAAGACTTTTATTAAAATGCAGAATCAATTGTTGCAGGATGATAATTGTGCATGCTTTTTGGTCGAGGCTATTGCACAGACCTCACAAAATATTATGTGGCAAACTACTGTTGATAAACAAAAAGTGAAGCATAAGTTAATTCGTAGAGTTAGTATTGATAAATTTTATGAGTTAGTTACTGGTGAAAAGGATGCTTTTTTCAAGCTGTGTATGGTATTACCAGAAGTTATAAAAAAAGTTGTTGATGAACATTATTCCGAAGTTAAGAATAATGATACTGTTTATAATGAGATTATAAATCTTGCTAGTGCATATGGTGAGGTTAATGATGAGGATAGTAGCCTTCCGATTGCGATTGCTTTTTATATGTTAGCTTTTTCGTCTTATAATGGATTTACTCGTAAATAAGAAATATATAGGTGGAAAATGTATGTGTTTATAGATACGAATATAGTTACTAGTGCTAAGTTTCAATTTTATCGGGGTGGTTTAGGTGAGTTAAATCGATATATTAAAGAAAATCAAGTAACCTTAATACTAACTTCAGTACTAGAAGCTGAATTTATACGACATTATAATGATAGGTTCAAAGCGTTAAATGATGCATATAATGGGCTTTGTAAGGATCTTGAAGAATACGATATAAAAAGTCCTTGGAAATCATTTCAAAACGACTTAAATAAAAAAATTTATTTACCATTGGAAGAGTTTTTGGCTAATCCTCAAAATATTAAACTCGAGTTATCAAAAGACTGTATTGAATCTATAGTTGAGGATTATCGAGAAGGAAAACCGCCATTTGGTAAATCTAAAAAAGATGAATTTAAAGATGCGATAAATATTCACTTATTAAAGGAATTTAAAAAAAGTATTCTCGAACCAATTCATATTGTGAGTACTGATGAGCTTCTTAGGGAAGCCTTTAGTAAAAGTAATCACGATTTTATAACTCATAATAATATTAATCAATTTCTCCCTGTTTTACGGCAGTTAAAGCCAGGCGATAAAAATATAGGAGAGTTATTAACTAAGCATTTTGATAGTGCAGAGTTTAAAGATGAAGCTATTTCATATCTGGAAAATCGAGATATCTATGAAGCTATTGACTATAATATATGTATACAGTGGATAGAGTCAGTAGCTCAGTTGGACTTTTCGTTTGCCTTAACTTCTTTAGTTGGAAAGAACTGTGAAGGAGTATTATATATTCAAGGATTAGCTTACGTATTGTTTACTAATACGGGTGCTGAGGCTGTATTCTTTGATGATTCAGGTAACCCTATAGATGTAATGTTTAGAGGGACAGTTTTAATTAACACATCCATTCCGTTTAAAGTACAATGTAAAGAAGAGATTAATATACAGCCACCATCAATAGATAAGTTTGAAATCGATTGGTCACAATTAAAAGTAGATGTCCCTAAAAATCGGATGAAAGATGGTGCTCTTGATTTTGTTAGTACTTTAAAATGATTTGTACACTAAATTTTGTGAACAGGTACTTCGTGCAAGTATAAAAAAATAATGTAATTATGCTTGCATATATACTTGCAAACATATATAAATGCTGGTGAACCTAGATAGATACTGGGGTTGTCTACACACTTCTAAGCCGTGGGTCGGGGGTTAGAATCCCTCCTGGATCATCAGAGTAAATAAGCGGATAGTTCGAGATGAACTATCCGCTTTTGATATAGTTGTTTTTACTATATGGAAATGCAATTTCGTGGATGTGTTTTTCGTTTTGTCGGACCAATTGAAAAACGTTTTGCAATTTTGATATGTATTCTTGATTAAATGATACCAGTATAGTCCGTTTTGTACCGAAATATATGATATAATACAAAAGATATTAAGGGTTATACTGTTCGTTCCTTGTTTTAGTTTTAGGGAGTCATTATGATAGAGTACATACAGCGTTGGTTTTCGGTGGATTCTATTCTACCTGCAGCAAAACGAATCGGAGCAGTGGGAACGACGGAGGAATTGTACGGTAAATATTTACGAATCGCATGGCCGGCTACCTTGCAGGGATTGATGCTGCAGTTCATGACCGCTATCGATCTTGCTATGGTCGGCAGCTTGGGGGCAGGTGCATTGGCATCTGCGGGCATAATGGGGCAGCCCGAGATGGTCATGCTCATTTTCTGTCGGGCTCTATCTATAGCTGTAACGGCTATCATTGCCCGCCGTTATGGTGAAGGTGATATTGACGGTATGAATGCGGTATTAAAGCAGTCGATTTTGCTTAATTTTTTTATATATATACCGCTGTTGGCCGTATGCTTCTTTAATTTAGAGTCTATTTTACGTTTCACAGGTGCTGAGGACAGCTATATTGAAACGGCTGTATGGTATGGGCGGTTTATTGTTATCAGTCTCTTGTTTCAGACTTTCAGTCAAATTGTGGGGGCCGCACTTATCGGCTACGGAAATACAAAGGTTATTTTTAAGTCGAATGTAGTCGGCAATATTCTGAATACCATTATGAATTTCTTTCTGATTTACGGTATCGGATTTTTCCCCGAGCTGGGCGTTATGGGGGCAGGCGTATCCACAATGCTCAGCAGTGCGGTGATTGCACTCTTATTGTTGCGTACTATTTCACGACATACATCGGACGGGTTAACATTAAGACATCCGTCGAAATGGGGCTTTGAACGATCGGTATTACATACGGTATTTCATGTCGGAGGCAGTTCGTTCGGGGAGCAGTTTTTTGAACGCTTCGGTATGTATACGTATACGATGATTGTTGCGTCGTTAGGGGCTGTTCCGCTAGCGGCACATTATGTATGTATGAACTTGATGGATATATTCTATTATTTTGCTATGGGGCTCGGCTTTGCAGGGGCATCCCATACGGGACAGAGTTTGGGGCACAAACGGCCTGATCTGGCGTATGCATATGGTCAAATCGGAGCGCGAATCGGTTTCTGTGTCGGCTTGTTGAGCGCCTGTATTTTCCTTGGATTAGGTGATATTCTGGTGCAGTTTTATACTCGTGAAAGCGAGGTAGTCACTCTTGCGGCATCGTTGATGGGCGTTATGGCTGTTGCGGCCTTTCCTCAAGCATTACAGCAAGTTTATTCCGGTGTATTAAAGGGGGCGGGAGATACATATTATATTATGAAATATTCTCTCGTCAGTGTTGCAATCATCCGTCCTGTTATTACATACTTATTATGCATTACATTGGGGCTTGGGCTCTTTGGGGCGTGGTTATCACTTTGTTTCGATCAGTCGTTGAGACTTTGTTGCGCTTATATACGTTTTATTCGTGGGGCCTGGCAATATCGAATTGTTTAAATTTTCTCATGAAAGAAATGTGAAAATTTTATGAATAGTTTATTGCATAATCAAGAGGATTCATGTAAAATAACAAATGTGGAAAAAATGACACATTGGGGAATGTGTTGTCTGATCCGGAGGATCTAATTTCATATATATGTAAGGGATGTATATAAGAAAGCATAAGGGCTCGGTTAGTGCATACTGACCGGGCCCTTGTTGTTTTATATGATTACATTTAGGGACTTTGAATGTGTAAAACCTTGTTGACAAGGTTTAGAGTTTTTTATAATATCGAATAGAACATGGTCGCTATAATAGAAATCTACGGATGCAGACTATGTTTTATTTATGCTTAATTTTTATAAGGAGGACAATCGTGAACAAGTATATTGCTGAATTTATCGGTACAATGATTTTGGTGTTTTTCGGGACCGGTACGGCCGTTGTAACAGGTGGTTTTACAGGCGGTTTAGGACTTGGATTCTTAGGTGTTGTAGCTATTGCCTTGGCGTTCGGTTTGACTATCGTCGCAGGGGCTTATGCGATTGGTCATATTTCAGGTTGTCATGTCAATCCGGCGGTGTCTATCGGTGTTTGGCTTGCCGGTCGTATGTCTTTGAAAGACTTCGGCGGCTATGTAGCGGCTCAAGTGCTTGGGGCCTTTGCCGGCACAGGTTTATTAAGCTTTATCGTTAGATCATCTGAAACCCTTTCCAGTTACGGTGCTGACGGATATGGTGACTTAAGTGCTGTCGGATTATCGATGGGCGGTGCATTTGTAGCTGAAACCTTTCTTACGTTTGTCTTCGTACTTGTTATTCTTGGTGTCACATCCAGTGAAAAAACATCTTCCATTGCGGGCCTTGTTATCGGTGCTACATTGACCATGGTTCATTTAATCGGTATTCCATTGACGGGAACATCCGTAAACCCTGCTCGCGCATTAGCTCCAGCTGTATTTACCGGCGGTGAAGCTTTATCTCAGGTATGGCTTTTTATTGTGGCGCCTCTTATCGGTGGTGCTATTGCGGCGGTTTTTCATCGCGCGTGGTTTTCCGTAACTGAAGAAGAGTAATTGGTGCATGTTACTCGATTCGAATAGATAATTTCTGGAAAGTTCATATAAATTTCATAAAATATATTGATAAACTTAAAAAAGTTGTGTAAAATATAATTATCTTATTGCTGTCCCTGGCTGTTTCTGAAGGGATATTATGGAGGGTCATTATAATGAATAAAAAATTATTAGCTTTGATGGCTGTTACTGCCGTAGGTGTTTCTGTAGTAGGTGCAACACCTCAAACTCAATTTGACAAAGGTGAAGTCCAAGTAGATCTTGGTGCATCCAGTGTAGAAGCAAAAGCTTATGGTGAAAAAGATTCCCATAAATGGAATTTCGACGGCGGTTTAACTTATGCATTAAGTGATAAAACGGCACTTCAATATGGTTATCACGGTTTGAATACAAAAAGTCTTGATACCGACATGCATGAAGTAAATCTGATTCAATCCTTGAACAAGAACTTGGCTCTATATGGCGGTTATGCCCGGATTCATAGTCATGATACGGATGGTACAAATAATATCGCTCAAGCCGGTATAATCGGCAAAGCCGCTCTGGGTTCCAAGGTGGAAGTTTACGGTAAAGCGGGTATCGGGACTAAGAAAACGACTTCTTTGGAAGCCGGATTAGGTTACAAAGCGACTGAAGATTTAGATATTAATGCAGGGTATCGTTATATCAACACTCAAGCGGATGGTGATCATAATGTTTCCTTCCAAGGTCCTGTTGTTGGCTTGTCCTATCGTTTCGGTGGTTCTAAGGTAGCTACTCCGGACCCAGCGCCAGCTCCCGCATACACTCCGGCTCCTGTAGTACAGGAAGCTCCTAAACATGAAACCCCTAAATTGGATTACTATGTACAATCCATCTACTTTGACTCCGATCAATCCACTCCACGTTATGATCAAGCGCCTAACTTGGATGCTGCATTGAAAGCTGCAAACAAATACTCTCAGGACCAGATTAAATTGATGGGTAATGCTGATACTGATGCAAACCCTCAATATAATATCAACTTGTCTGAACGCCGTGTACAAAGCGTTGCTCAATTCTTAGTAAATAACGGCGTAGCAGCTAATCGTTTGATCGGTGTTGCTAATGGCGATGCTAAACCGGTTGCAACAAATTCAACTTCTTCCGGTAAAGCTGAAAATCGTCGTGTAGACGTATACATTCATCGCTAATTTCTAGATGAATCTAGAATAGATATTTCTTAAGTCCATCTTATCGTCATGCTCTCGTATCTATCGGGAATTGAATACGCGATAAGGTGGGCTTTTGTGTTCTGGCAGGTCATATAACGTTCATTAATATGTGGTATGGTATGCGTTGTGAGTATAGTAAAGTGGGTTATGCGTATGGAAAAATTCAAATATTATAAACAACTCGTCGGCGCTATTATACTGGCCGGCATTATGGTGATAGTGGCGCTTCGCATAGGCGACATCGCTAATGCTATTGATGCTGTACTGTCAGCTTTTGTACCCCTTATTTTAGGGGCCTGCATGGCATTCGTGTTGGACATTCTTGTCGTTCGTTATGAACGCTGGCTGTGGCCTAAAACCAAGTTTGGCTGGCGATATAAGATTCGTAGACCGTTGAGTATCATTTTATCCTTTGTGACCATCAGTCTCATTGTATATTTCATTGCTCGCATGGCTGTACCGCAATTAATTCATTCTATGTCAATTATTGTTTCGGCGGCACCACAACTTTATGCGGACTTTCAGGTGTGGATACAACATATAACAGAGGCTATTCCGTTTGCATCGAATCAAACGATTATGGACACGTTAAATGGTGAAAGCTTTGTAAAGTATACACGTGAATGGGGGACAAAGGGCGGCTCTTACATCGTTGATACGATGGGATCCGTTTTATCCTGGACCTTGAATATCGGGCTGGGACTTATTTTCGCAGTATATATGCTGCTTGATAAGGAACGTCTGATTTTACAGGGAAAACGCATGTTAAAAGCGTATGCTTCAGATGTATGGGTGGAGAGAACAACGTATGTAGGTAATGTCGCTGTTAAGACATTCAGTAATTTCTTTGTAGGCCAATTTATCGATGCCTTGATTTTGGGTGTTATGGTAGGCGTAACATTATGGCTGTTCAATATTGAGTATGCCACAACGATTGCGTGCGTTATCGGCCTCACAGGATTGATTCCTCTCCTCGGTATTTACATAGGTGGAGTGATGGGTGCTGTTATGTTGCTCACCGTCAACCCCATGGATGCATTATTGTATGTTGTTATCCTAGAGGTATTGCACCAAATTGAAAGTAATGTAATATATCCTAAGGTGGTGGGAAACTCTATCGGTCTGCCCGGACTGTGGGTGTTTGCAGCGGTTATCGTCGGTGCCAGTCTCATGGGGGTTATAGGGATGTTAGTAGGTGTACCTTTGGTGGCTACATGTTATAAATTGTTGATGGCCGATGTGGAGGCTCGATTGGCTTCAAACGAAGGTTTGTAAATCAGTTTTGAGTTAACTGTCGCTATATGGTTATCATTAATTGGTGATTCTGTTATATGAGATGCTTTCACGAATGGTGAAAGCCTGTATATGCTAGGAGGATTTATAAATGAATAAAAAGTTAGTTTCTATGGTGTTAACGGGGGTTTTAGCGGTCGGAGTCTTGTCCGTTGCGGCACCGAACGAAGCGCAGGCCCGTAAGACAAAACCGGAAACGAGTACTGATATATCCGTACAACGTGCACCTGGTGAATCTATGGTCATGACGATGAGTAGAATCGGTACGATTTTCCAAAATCGTTTCCCTAATGCGGCAATTCATTCCGTAGAATTGAATTCTAATGATTTAAATTATGGCTATAAAGTGGTAGGTTATAGCAAATATCATCAATATAAATTGAAAATTGATGTAATTACGGGCAATGTATCCGATATGGAAGAAGGCGGTAAGCCTAAGAAAGTGATTGGCGAAATCTTTAATAAAGATAAAGTCATCGAAGCTGCTCAGGCAGAAGCTGTGGCTAAGCAACAATTAGGTGCGGATGCGGTTATGAAGGGCTGGAAAATTGAGGCACATGAAGGTAAGGTCCTTTATCATGTAACGATGCACCAAGACGGTAAGAAAGTTGTCGTTACTGTCGATGCACAAACCGGAGCCTATGTAGGTCAAGGTAAGGCAAGTAAATTACCACCGGAACCGGATCAAGGTTTTGATGGACGTAAAACAAACATTATCTGGGGTAGCGGTATCGATTTAGGTCGTTAATCCATGGATACGAATGTGATAGTATTTAAATATTTATCGTATTGAAATAAAGAAAAACGGTCTGTACCGACATTAATCGGTACAGACCGTTTTTTTATTACTTCATGTAATGATATAGTTTCACCTTATGAGCAGGTTTTGTATTACCAGCGATGTTCGTAATATACCTGAGTCCACATGATAACTTCAATTAGAGAAGGGTGAGGACTCATGGTTTCGCCGACGGTAATGACCGATCGTGGATCCATATTGCGCGTTAAACCTTGAGCACGTAGTCGCTTAGTTTGTTCCGATGCGATATCCTCATTAATTGCGGTTAAAGGTGTAACACCGCTGTTCATAAGGTTTACATATGGTTGGAAGAGGATAGAGGCTTGCGGGCCTACAACGTGCATGCCGAGGATATAATTGGTATCCTTATCAACGACGATTTTTACAAACCCGTCATTTACATCGCCCGGATTGATGCCCATTGCATAGCCTTTAGCCGTAGCGGAGTAGTAGTTTTTACCGACACCTACATTATAGCCGGCCTTGATTGCTTCCGCCTCGGTAAGGCCTACGCTGCCAATCTCAGGATACGAAAACGTGACCTTTGGCAGTGTGTCGTAACGGGCCCAGCGATAATCCTTTTCGCTTGTGGCATAGAAGAGATTGTGTGCAATGATATCCGCCTCGTAATTGGCGCGGTGACGGAATGCGGGTTCGCCGTTCACATCACCTAACGCATAGATACCGTCGACGGAGGTTTCCAAGAACTCATTTGTTTTAATCCAGCCGTTCTTCCAAGTTGTGATGCCCGTATTTTCAAGATGTAATTCCTGTACGGTAGGGCGAATGCCGGCGGCAACTAAGATTTCTTCTACTTTCGTCTCCGTGATTTCCCCCGTTGTACGATCTTTTGTTACAACGACCTTGAGGCCATTTTCCTGGCGTATCTCTACGGTATCCTGGTTCAAGACTACATTGATACCGCGAGCTCTGTAATTTTCGAGTAGATGAGCCGATACTTCTTCATCTTCCTTCGGTACGAGACGTACATTATGTTGAATGATTGTTACATCTGTACCGGCGGAAGCGAATACATGTGAGAATTCTGCACCGATTGGGCCGGCACCTAATACAGCTAAGGATTTATATGGTTTTTCCGGATATTTATCACCGAAGAGGCTTTCACTGGATAAGAAACCTGCCTCTTGAAGGCCCGGTACATTTGGAATGTTGCTATGACCGCCTGTGCCTAGAATGATGATAGGGGCTGTAATTTCTTCGGATTCGCCGCCGTCATTGAGGTGAACTTTCATTACCTTGTCGGATACAAAGCTGGCTGCGCCGCGATAAACGTCAACATTGTCAAAGGCATCGTAATATTTAAAAATATCTTTGTTTTCATCGATTACATGCCATACGCGTTTTGAAATGGTATTCCAGTCCATTGTTGCCTCGCTGACATTGATACCGATCTTTTTAAATTCCTCGACCTCTTGTACGGCATTGGCTGCCGTTACCATTACCTTTGTAGGAATACAGCCGCGGTTTAAGCAGGTGCCGCCGAATTTACCTTTTTCTATTTGTGCAATCTTAAGGCCCTTTTTTTGCGCTGCATCTACTACGATGTTAGCACCGCCTGTGCCGACTACAATAATATCGTATTGTTTCATGTCGATTCCTTTCTGATTTGATCATTGAGAGTTATTATTGTTAATTCTATTATATCAGTACATTGAAGAAAATCAATATAGAGGACTGATTTTATTTTTAATATATATTTGTAATATCGACTGTGTAATACATCGGTTGAATAGACTTCTCAGACATATAGTTTAAATAGATTCCACAGATATATAGCTTTTGAGGGGTTATGTGTTGCGATGCGAGTGAAAGTAATATATTGTTGTTCTTATACAATAAAAGACGCCCTGTAAACCGAATTCAAAAGTTAATTTAACTTTTATAGTTTCGTTTCTGAGGGCGTCAAAAATTATTGCCAGTCTTCGTTATAGCCGCGTTTTGCATAGTCTGCCGTAGCGGTAAAGAGAATGTCCGTACTAGAGTTCAGTGCTGTTTCCGTAGAGTCCTGCAATACTCCGATAATAAAACCTACACCTACAACCTGCATGGCGATATCATTGGAAATACCGAATAGGGAGCACGCCAATGGGATGAGCAGTAAGGAGCCGCCTGCTACACCGGAGGCTCCGCAAGCACCGATAGTGGCGATGACAGAAAGGAGAATTGCAGTCGGAATATCCACTTGAATCCCTAATGTGTGAGCTGCAGCTAACGTCATAATCGTGATGGTGATGGCTGCGCCCCCCATGTTGATTGTGGCACCTAACGGAATGGATACGGAATACATATCCGGATTTAAGTGTAATCGTTTAGCTAAATCCAAGTTCACCGGAATGTTTGCGGCGGAACTGCGTGTGAAGAAGGCGTAAATTGCAGATTCGCGTAAGCATTTGAATACCAGAGGATATGGATTGCG
Source organism: Veillonella rodentium (assembly GCF_900187285.1). NCBI lineage: Bacteria > Bacillati > Bacillota > Negativicutes > Veillonellales > Veillonellaceae > Veillonella > Veillonella rodentium. The sequence continues at coordinate 547,434 of NZ_LT906470.1, forward strand.
ACGAATAAAGATGAATACGAGCAATGGATTGATTACAAGTGCTACAAAGAACATAGAACCTAGTAAGAGAACAAGTAGTTGTAAATATCCTAGTAAAGCTTCAATACCATTTGTAGCAATGGAGTCGGCTACGAGGCCCATAATTCCGAGTGGGGCGAATCGGATAATCCAACCTACAACGGTTGTAATTGCCTGGGAAAAGGATTCTATGTTTTCTTTTGTACCCATTGGAGCATGTCGTAATGCTCCGCCAATCATGAGTGCCCAACCGAGAATACCGATATAGTTACCGGTCATCAAAGCGTGCACAGGATTATCTACGATATTTTTTAATAATGTAATCATTACTTCCGAAATGCCTTGCGGTGGTGCCGCATCGGTAGCCCCTGTTGCGAGATGTAATGTGGTTGGGAAAAACCAGCTTACGATAACCGCTAACGCGGCGGATAGGAAGGTACCTAACAAGTATAGAGTGATGACGGAGCCCATCCCCGTTTTTTGTCCGGATCGATGTTTGCTGATGGCGGTAATAACCAAGAAAAATACGAGAATCGGTGCAATACCTTTTAAAGCACCTACGAATAAGATACCCAACAGTGATAATTCTTTTGCGATGTCGGGAATATAAAGCGCCGTCACAATACCTATAATCAGACCGATAATAATTTGTTGAATGAGGCTGACTTTATTTATTGATGTCATAAATCGATTCATGTTACACTCCAATACTTAATTAATACTTAATTAGTAGATGTGGATCTCCACAATTTATAAATTACAAAATCATAAATCCTTTTACAAGGGACATATGTCATTATACAACGAACAAGAATTGTAGGCAATAGACAACTGGCATTGTAGGAGATAGTCGATTGATATAGAGTGCAGTGGAGATGCTTTTAGTGTCGTCGGTGATATGGTATACTATGCCATATGCAACATATCAAAATATTTTAATCTGTGAAAGTGAAAGTAATGAATACTAAAGAATTTAAAACCTATGATGATAAAGAAGAATTTGTGCAAGGCGTGTTCTCTAATATAGCCAAGCATTATGACTTGATGAATACGGTACTCAGCTTCGGACAGGATTATTTTTGGAGAAAATTCGCCGTAAAAGAAATGAATGTGGGGCCATATCAACATGTGCTTGATGTAGCTTGCGGTACCTGCGTATTTACAAAGGAAGTATTACGACAGGAACCGACTGTTATGGTAGAGGCATTGGACTTTAATCATGATATGTTGAAGGAGGGGCATGCACGAATTGAAGCGGCCGGTTTATCGGACCAAGTTAATTTAGTACAGGGTGATGCGATGGCATTACCTTATGCAGATAATACTTTTGATGCGGCTATGAGCGGTTTTGCCATGAGAAATGTGCCTGATATAAAACAGGTACTTTCAGAAATGCAACGCGTTGTAAAGCCGGGAGGGAAGGTTGTCGTATTAGAACTGGCAAAGCCGAGTATGATGGGATTTAAGCAATTATACAATTTATATTTTTCCTATATATTACCTGTTATAGGAAAGTTGAGTAAGGATAATTCGTCTTATTCTTGGCTGCCGGAGTCGTTACGTCGTTATCCTCATCAACGTGAAATTTTGGAAATTTGGAAGTCGTTAGGATATGAAAATGCCACCTATCATGAGTTGACAGGTGGCATCGTAGCAGTTCATGAAGGCGTGGTGCCTCGTTAACTATTGTAAGTAGTAAATGATATTAGCATCCTGAGATATAACTAAAGAGCCGTTTTCCACAGGTGTGGATGTACTAAGTGCGGCTTCCATTACTTTAGCACTACGATAATAAGTATTGTCGATAGTGCTAGTTTCATTTCTGCTGATAGAAAGTGATTTGACAGGTCCTAATGTGCGTCCTAGAGCAGCGGCGATAACCTCAGCTTTATGGTGACCGTTTTTAACAGCTTCGGTGGTGAGTGAATCTGATAACTCTTGAGAGGTTTCGCTTTGGAATGATAAGTTGTTAATATCGTTAGCGCCGACGCTGACTGCGGCATCAACAGCTTTTCCTACATTATTGAGGTTGTTAATCTTAACGGTGACACGATTGGATACGCTATATCCGGTGTTTATGCGCTTACCATCCTGATAGTCGCTGGCAGGGTTTATTGATATGTTGGAGGTATACACATCTTTCTTGTCGATGCCTAAGTTTGCGAGTTTGCTGATGAGGTCGCTCATGATGCGGTCGTTATTGGCTTTTGCGGTGTTGATATTGGCGTTTTCACTGCTGATACCCAATGTTAAAATCGCATAGGTCGGCGCAACGGATCGAGAAGCGTGACCGGTTACCTGAATTTCTGTAGTATCAAATGTTCCTTGTGGTGCTGCAAAGACTGAAGTTGCCATTGTTGCACATACTGCAGCTATAGCGATGGCTTTGGTAAATACGTTTTTAGATCGTTTCATAATAATCTCCTTACACAATTATACGTAACAGGATACATTAACACATTTGTTGTAAATACAGTTATAGATATAAGCATACTGTCCTATAATTTCTGTATTTTCGAACTATAGATTAATTTTTATTCTATAAAAACATTGTACACAATATATTTCGTATTATCAAATGCGTTTTTATAATGATTAAAGCATATCGATTTTTGTGGCCTAAGGGTTTCTTTGGCGTAAGATGAATGAAAAATGAAGTTTCGCCGACGGGGAACTTAAACCTTGCGTATATATAATGGTTGTACTATAATATGCATACAGTCTTTTGAAGGGCTGTTTCTTAATGAATAAGATGTAGTATCTTATTCGTTATTTTATTTATGTGGAAACATAAAAAGCTATATAAAATATGTTGACATAAAAATGTGAACATGTTACTATATTCAAGTCGCCAGTTGGCAAAGCAGCTCGAATGAGAATTGCTTTGATGCCAGGTTTTATCTGGGTTAACTGGTAACAGATCTTTGAAAACTGAACAATGATAGGTAATCAATCAAAACGATTGAACATATGCCAGAGTGCGGGTTTTGACACAGTCAAAACCAACCATAATTCAAAGCTACTTAATTGTAGCGACAACAAAACAAATGAGCTATTCAAATAGCTTCAAGATATCTTGGAGAGTTTGATCCTGGCTCAGGACGAACGCTGGCGGCGTGCTTAACACATGCAAGTCGAACGAAGAGCGACGGAAGCTTGCTTCTATCAATCTTAGTGGCGAACGGGTGAGTAACGCGTAATCAACCTGCCCTTCAGAGGGGGACAACAGTTGGAAACGACTGCTAATACCGCATACGATCTGACCTCGGCATCGAGGATGGATGAAAGGTGGCCTCTACATGTAAGCTATCACTGAAGGAGGGGATTGCGTCTGATTAGCTAGTTGGAGGGGTAACGGCCCACCAAGGCGATGATCAGTAGCCGGTCTGAGAGGATGAACGGCCACATTGGGACTGAGACACGGCCCAGACTCCTACGGGAGGCAGCAGTGGGGAATCTTCCGCAATGGACGAAAGTCTGACGGAGCAACGCCGCGTGAGTGATGACGGCCTTCGGGTTGTAAAGCTCTGTTAATCGGGACGAAAGGCCTTCTTGCGAATAGTTGGAAGGATTGACGGTACCGGAATAGAAAGCCACGGCTAACTACGTGCCAGCAGCCGCGGTAATACGTAGGTGGCAAGCGTTGTCCGGAATTATTGGGCGTAAAGCGCGCGCAGGCGGATCAGTCAGTCTGTCTTAAAAGTTCGGGGCTTAACCCCGTGAGGGGATGGAAACTGCTGATCTAGAGTATCGGAGAGGAAAGTGGAATTCCTAGTGTAGCGGTGAAATGCGTAGATATTAGGAAGAACACCAGTGGCGAAGGCGACTTTCTGGACGAACACTGACGCTGAGGCGCGAAAGCCAGGGGAGCGAACGGGATTAGATACCCCGGTAGTCCTGGCCGTAAACGATGGGTACTAGGTGTAGGAGGTATCGACCCCTTCTGTGCCGGAGTTAACGCAATAAGTACCCCGCCTGGGGAGTACGACCGCAAGGTTGAAACTCAAAGGAATTGACGGGGGCCCGCACAAGCGGTGGAGTATGTGGTTTAATTCGACGCAACGCGAAGAACCTTACCAGGTCTTGACATTGATGGACAGAACCAGAGATGGTTCCTCTTCTTCGGAAGCCAGAAAACAGGTGGTGCACGGTTGTCGTCAGCTCGTGTCGTGAGATGTTGGGTTAAGTCCCGCAACGAGCGCAACCCTTATCTTATGTTGCCAGCACGTAATGGTGGGAACTCATGAGAGACTGCCGCAGACAATGCGGAGGAAGGCGGGGATGACGTCAAATCATCATGCCCCTTATGACCTGGGCTACACACGTACTACAATGGGAGTCAATAGACGGAAGCGAAGCCGCGAGGTGGAGCGAACCCGAGAAACACTCTCTCAGTTCGGATCGTAGGCTGCAACTCGCCTACGTGAAGTCGGAATCGCTAGTAATCGCAGGTCAGCATACTGCGGTGAATACGTTCCCGGGCCTTGTACACACCGCCCGTCACACCACGAAAGTCGGAAGTACCCAAAGCCGGTGGGGTAACCTTCGGGAGCCAGCCGTCTAAGGTAAAGTCGATGATTGGGGTGAAGTCGTAACAAGGTAGCCGTATCGGAAGGTGCGGCTGGATCACCTCCTTTCTAGGGAGACATACACCGGGCCGAGCGCCCGGATGTCACTTAGGTCGACACTTTGGCGGGTAAGTAGACGTAGCATAAGCGCTAGCTGTACTTACTACTTATCATTGTTCGGTTTTGAGAGATCTGTTATCTACAAGATAATGATTTCTTATAATATTCAATGGGCCTATAGCTCAGCTGGTTAGAGCGCACGCCTGATAAGCGTGAGGTCGGTGGTTCGAGTCCACCTAGGCCCACCATTGAAACATGGGGGCGTAGCTCAGTTGGGAGAGCACCTGCCTTGCAAGCAGGGGGTCAGGAGTTCGAATCTCCTCGTCTCCACCATTTAGTATTTATTTATTAAATACTAAACTGACTCAATGGTAAGTCAGTTACAATTTAATAGATTTCGATGGCTATCCGGGCACATGAG